>NZ_CAXAON010000023.1:0-94321 GCF_963970495.1 Pseudomonas sp. EA_65y_Pfl2_P78
TTGGGATAAGAGCTTCGTTGGCGCATGAAAATCCTGGCGATTAAGGGCGATGGTGTCCGCTTAAAAATACGCGGACACCATCGCCCTTAATGCTGGAGTTTTGAAGGTGACTTGGCCAGACGCTTACGCGGTTCTGACGTTCAAACTAGCTCTAAAACGTTTTCACACAGCCTGGACCCATAGCGGACGCTGACCAACGAGTAAACTAAGGGGGGGGCGGCGCGCCGTCCCAGCGAATGAAATGAGCGATTTCAGCGCCTTGTTAGGCATAGCTGATATACGGCTCACCGAATACATCCTTGAATCTGAAAATATCTTTACCCACTATAAATATCCGAAATCTTGGGTCGTTTTGTGCTTGGTATGCAGGTATGTCATTGCGCACAAATCGGATTCCAAGGTTAGAAAGCTTAGATTCCATGGCTTCTACCAAGTTGTTGTCCTTGTAAAAGCCTACGAGGTGCCAATGCTCCATTTTCATAACGTGGTCATAGAAAAAATTACAAGCTTCTTCTTCGGATATCGAGCTGAATATTGGAGGGTGATCTATCCCGCGCTCCGTATAAAAAACTGACCAAAAACCATTTGTATTGCACAGGCAATACACGTCACTTCCAATGCTGTTGATTGCGAAGTTTTGAGTGCTGCAGCCTTCGGCAATTAACTTTTCATTCGTTTCGAAGGTATTCATGGCTATGCCTGACTATAAGTAGACGACACAAGTGGCATAATATTTTCCGCTGTTTGCGTCTGATAACGTTCCTTGTCCATGTGTAACCCTTGTTCGGCTTGAGTGTCGCGCCAGAAACGCAACAGATGTGAGGTAACGCGACATGATTTGGGCACACATTACTGGCGCATTAGCAGCGTGTCCATGGTCTGCTTTTGGCCGACCTCTGCCGGTCAAGGCCACGAATCGTGCAGGTCAAATACGACGCGAACAACAGATCAAGTCGAGTGCAAAAGTGTGGTCAAATCCATGCAATGACACAGAGCACTCTGTCGGCATTGAGCCGCTTTCGACCCAACGAGTCCAATGGACAAAGGCTTCACAGAGAGATAGAGTCGTCCCATTCGACTCAGGGGCTGCGCCATGGATGTTATTGCCAACTACTCAAATGAGCACCATCGCGTCGCCGTCATGGCGCTATGGGAAGCTGTTTTCGGCTACGAAACCGCGCATAACACCCCCAGCCTTGTCATAGACAAAAAACTGGCCGTTACGGATGGGCTTTGTTTTGTGGCGCTGGCAGGGGATGAGGTTGTCGGTACCGTTCTTGCGGGGTACGACGGCCATCGTGGGTGGTTGTATGCGGTTGCAGTGCATCCGGTCCATCGTAGAAAAGGCTTGGGCGCAAAACTTGTACATCATGCTGAGAACGCTTTGATCCTGCGTGGCTGTATGAAAATCAATCTACAGATCGTCAGCACAAATGAAAGCGTCAAAAGCTTCTACGAGTCTCTGGGCTACTCGACCGAACCGCGTATCAGTATGGGGAAGAAGATCGAGTCGAATATCACGATACCCAGGGAATAAATTACGCTCTGCCAAAGCCGAAGAGCGAGGAACAGTGCGTAAAGACGGGACGCTTTAGTGTCTTTGGCGGCTCTCGGAAAGCAATGATCGCTGTGATCTGCATAATATATTGCTAGATGTTGCTGAGGCGGCTGATTGTTGTTAGATTGCGCGCCTTAAAAATTAACAGGGACACGTTATGTTTCTTATCTGGCAAGGCTGGGGCATCCTTTCTATTCTTTTTCCTTTGGTGGGCTTGATATCTTTCGCCGGGCTTCCCAATGGTCTTGGTGTCGGTATCGGTTTACTGGTTGCGGCGGCTGCCAATGCTTATATTGGCCACAAGCTGAATAATGCACCCGGCAAAACCTATATTGATCCAGCCACCGGTGGCGAAGTGGTTTTTCGCAAAAAGCACACGTTGTTTTTTGTGCCCATGCAGTACCTCTCGGTACTCATGGTAATCGTCGGACTGTTTGCATTGCTAAATCTGCACTAAACAAGGAGGCGCGTGGTTTCTATTGACTCGCACGCGCTCTTTTTTATCAAGGCCCACTTAAGGGTTTTCCTGATTGCTTAATTGCTCTGGTTTTGCTTGAGAACTTGTTTTTACAACGGCTGGTCGGGCAGTTTTTATTTCGAGCAAAGTGCGTATTACATTCAATGCATGCCAAGCCTGAATATTCTAAGGCTTACGGGATCTGAAATACGCTGCCAATTACCTTTAACGCCTGTTTGCCGTCAGTATTGTAGAGCCGGTGCAAAAGCGTCTGATCGGTAATTCGATGCAAGCGGAAGTAGTTATAGAAAGCCTGGCCAAAACGCTGGCCCTCGAACTCGCCGAGATCCCAAAGACGGAGGAAGTTGTCATAGGCGGCGCGCTCGATTTCCAGTTTTGATTGGCGCTCCATCTGCACCTCACTCATCAGTCCGCTGATTGGCTTCAGAGCAAACTCCACGAAACCCCGACATAAACCCCCATCCCTTCACCCGGCGTCGACCGCGCAGCATCCAGCCCTTTGTCGTCATACCCCGGCGTGACCGTCGCCGCATAGCGCTTGTTGGTCAGATTGCGCATATCCACCCAAGTCTGCCAGTCACCCTTCGGCGCGTTGTAACCCACAGTTGCGCCAAACAGCGCATACGGATCGGCGTAGTAGCTGTTGGCGTAATCCACCGCTACTTTTGACACCAGTTGCGTATTCACAGCAGCGAAGAACCCCTGCGGCCAGTCGTAACGCAACGCCCCTTGGTAGTAGTGCATCGGCAGCCCCGGCAAACGGTTGTCGCCAAAACGATCATCATCGCGATAGTGGAAGTCGCTGAAGGTGTATGCCTGACGCAGGCTCAACTGTCGGCCATCGGCGGCTGACCAGAGTTTGCTGTTCAGGCTGGCTTCGACGCCTTGGTGGATGGTCGGGCTGGCATTGAGTTCGTAAGGCGTTACCGCGTTGGCGTCCGGCAGCACCGACAGCAATTCGTGACGCACGTGTGCGTAGTACCAGGCCAGGCTCCATTCGCCGAGGACGCTGTCGCCGCGTCCGCCGAGTTCCAGGGTGGTGGCGGTCTGGTTTTGCAGTTTGATCGGGTCTTTCTGGGTGCCGGTGGCGGCGCCGTTACCCGCCGGGAAGCGCACGTTGGAACTGTAGATCAGCGACCACGGGTGCGGCGCCTCGACCGCGCGACTGAGGTTGCCGAACACTTGCACCTCAGGCGCGATCTGGTAACGCAGCCCGAGGCGCGGGGCGTAGTCCCAGTCGTTCATGCTGGTTTTGCCACCCCCGTCGGGGTAGGTGACGGCACTTTCGCGACGGGTGTAGATGGCGGCGAGGCCGGTGGTCAGCCACAGGTCGTCGGCGATTTCCAGGTCGTTGCCAACATGCAGAACGGTGTCCGAACCCTGATAAGTGAAGTTGCGCATGCGCGTGCCGGGCGCGTAGTGGGCCGTATTACCGGTGGGGATTCGTACAAATTCACTGGCGCCGTCGTTGGGCAGGTGTTTGGTCACGCGCAGGCCAACGCTGCTGCGGCTTTCCATGCCAAGCAGGGTGTCGCGGCGCTTGTAGTCGAAGGTGCCGCTGACGTCGGTGTAGGCGACCTTCAGGCGGTTGGGGCCTTCGCGCAGGTCCATCGGGTAATCGTGGTAGACGAGACCGGTCTGGATGCTCGAATCGTCGTCGATGTAGAACGTGGTTTTGTTGCCGATGAAGGTGCTGCCTGGCTGTTTGCGGCTGTCGTCGCGGGACACGTAAGCCGGGTTGGCCGCGCGAGGATCGTGTTCGATGACGTGCTTGGTCACGCGCCCGGCGAGGTCGTTGTCGGTCTCGCGGTAGCGGATGTAGAACCGCGTTTCCAGGTTCGGGTTGAAGCGATAACCGACGTTGGCGATCACGCCTTTGCTCTCGCTGGCGGTGTGATCCTGATAGCCGTCGGCGTTCGAGTCGGTCAGCGATAGGTAGTAATCGAAGTCGCCCAGCACTTGTCCGGAACTGACCTGACGCTGCTGATAGCCATGGCTACCGGTGGCGTAACGCACTTGCAGTGTCGGCGCGTCGTAGCCGGTGTGGCTGACGTAATCGATGGCACCGCCCAGCGCCAGCGAACCACGATCAAAACCGTTTGCCCCGCGCAGCACTTGCACATGGTCGACCCACAACGGTTCGAGCAATTCGTACGGTGTGCCGCCGGGGCCGCTGAGAGGCAGGCCGTCGAGCATCGTGTACAGCCCCGACGCATGGGCGCCCGGTGCGCGGTTGATGCCCGAGCCACGGATTGAAATCTTCACGCCTTCATTGCCCGCCGACTGCGCGTAAACCCCCGGCTGATAAGCCAGCACATCCTGATTGCTCGCCACACGACCTTGCAACGGTTGACGCATGTCGACCACGTTGGTGCCGCCGGGCACTTGCTCCAAGCGGGCCTTGGCGTCTTCAACAGAAGCGTGCGTAGCGCTGCGATCCTCTGCCGAAATCAGTACCTGTCCCAACTCAATGCCTTGAGTCTCGGCCATGGCCGGGCAGGCGAGGGCCAGGCTCAGCAGGGCAGTGGGCAGGGATTTAGGCGAGGGCATCGAGAGAACTCCAGCAAAGAGAAACGGGCAATGAACAGTGCGACGCAAGAAAGAACGAAGGAAACACATGGCGATTCGGTTTTTGCCCAGGACGCCGCCCGTCGACTGCGCTGAACCGGCGGGGTGTCCCTTGTTTCTATCTAGCAAGTCCCAAACGAGATCACCCAATGTTCGAGCAGCGAAAGAAAGAATTACTGTCAGCGTGGCGCGAACTGGCGACTCAGGCGAACTCGCAGATGGACCCGGAGCAGCAGTATGACGAGTTGCTCAAGGCCGCCGACAATATGGAGGCACAAGGACTGATCAGCAGCACCGAGTGGCGGCAGTTGGTACGGGATGCGGGCAGCGTATTCACCAAGGGCGTAGGCCGGGCACAAGGCCAATAGATTGGGTGGCGCCACCTGGCGGCCAACCCCGAAAGCACAAGACTTCCCGCTCAAAAACCGGATAATGGCCGCCATTCGTTTAGCCGTATTCTGGTAATCCCGCATGGAAATCAAGGTCAACTTTCTCGACAACCTTCGACTTGAAGCCAAGTTCGACGACTTCACGGTGATCGCCGATCAGCCCATTCGCTACAAGGGCGATGGCTCGGCACCGGGGCCGTTCGACTACTTCCTCGCGTCGTCGGCCCTGTGCGCGGCTTACTTTGTGAAGTTGTACTGCGACACTCGCAACATTCCTACCGATAACATTCGCCTGTCGCAGAACAACATCGTCGACCCGGAAAACCGCTACAACCAGATCTTCAAGATCCAGGTTGAATTGCCGGCGGACATCTCCGACAAGGATCGCCAGGGCATCCTGCGCTCGATCGACCGTTGCACGGTGAAGAAAGTCGTACAGACCGGTCCTGAGTTCATCATCGAAGAGGTCGAAAGCCTCGATGCCGATGCTCAGGCATTGCTGATGCCGATGTCGGATTCGCAGGCGGGCACTTACATTGCCGGCAAGGACCTGCCGCTGGAGCAGACCATCGCCAACATGTCGGGGATCCTTGCCGACCTGGGCATGAAGATTGAAATCGCTTCGTGGCGCAACATCGTTCCCAACGTCTGGTCGCTGCACATTCGCGATGCACAGTCACCGATGTGTTTCACCAATGGCAAGGGCGCGACCAAAGAAGGCGCACTGGCCTCGGCACTGGGCGAGTTCATCGAGCGCCTGAACTGCAACTTCTTCTACAACGATCAGTTCTGGGGCGAAGAGATCGCCAATGCGCCGTTCGTGCATTATCCGGACGAACGCTGGTTCAAGCCCGGCCCGAAAGACGAATTGCCGAGTGAAATCCTCGACCCCTACTGCCTCGATATCTACAACCGCGATGACGAGTTGCGTGGTTCGAACCTGATCGACACCAACTCCGGCAACACTCAGCGCGGCATCTGCTCGCTGCCGTTTGTGCGCCAGTCGGACAATGAAGTGGTGTACTTCCCGTCCAACCTGATTGAAAACCTGTTCCTCAGCAACGGCATGAGCGCCGGCAACACCTTGGCTGAAGCGCAAGTGCAGTGCCTGTCGGAAATCTTTGAGCGCGCCGTCAAGCGCGAAATCCTCGAAGGCGAAATGGCGCTGCCGGATGTACCGCAGGACGTGCTGGAGAAATACCCAAGCATTCTGGCCGGTATCAAGGCACTGGAAGAGCAGGGTTTCCCGGTACTGGTCAAGGATGCGTCGCTGGGCGGTGAATTCCCGGTGATGTGCGTCACCTTGATGAACCCGCGCACCGGCGGCGTGTTCGCGTCGTTTGGCGCGCACCCGAGCCTTGAAATCGCGCTGGAGCGCAGCCTGACCGAATTGCTGCAAGGGCGCAGTTTCGAAGGCCTGAACGACTTGCCGCAGCCGACCTTCTCGGGGCAGGCCGTGACGGAGCCGAACAACTTCGTCGAGCATTTCATTGACTCAAGCGGTGTGGTGTCGTGGCGGTTTTTCAGCGCCAAACCGGACTTCGAATTCGTCGAGTGGGACTTCTCCGGCCAAGGTGAAGACTCCAATGGCGAAGAAGCCGCCACACTGTTCGGCATCCTCCAAGACATGGGCAAAGAAGCCTACATGGCGGTCTACGAGCACATTGGCGCCAAGGCCTGCCGCATCCTGGTGCCGGGCTACTCGGAAATCTATCCGGTCGAAGACCTGATCTGGGATAACACCAACAAAGCCCTGCAATTTCGCGCCGATATCCTCAACCTGCACAACCTGAGCAAAGTCGGCCTGCGAAACCTGGCGACGGGCCTGGAAAAAAGCGAGCTGGACGACTACACCGATATCACCACGCTGATCGGCATCGAGTTCGACGACAACACGCCGTGGGGCAAGCTGACGATTCTTGAGCTGCGCCTGCTGATCTACCTCGCCTTGCAGAAGTTTGATCAGGCCAAAGATCTGGTCGAAGCCTTCCTGCAATACAACGACAACACCGTTGAGCGCGGCCTGTTTTATCAAGCCGTGAACGTGGTGTTGGAAATGGAGCTCGACGAAGACCTGGAACTGGCCGATTACGAAGCCAACTTCCGCCGTATGTTCGGTCACGAGCGGATGGACGCGGCGATCGGTTCGGTAAACGGCAGCGTGCGCTTCTATGGTCTGACGCCAACCAGTCTGAAACTGGAAGGTCTGGATCGGCATTTGCGTCTGATCGAGAGCTACAAGAAGCTGCATTCGGCGCGGGCAAATGTGAAGGGCTGATCCTGTAAACCGTGGCCGTGATGACCGGTGGCGAGGGAGCAAGCTTCCTTGCCACCGGTTGACGGTCTGATCAGGTCGAATCGGGTCACTTCAATTCAAGGTCGCCACCGCCGATTGCGCGCAGGAAAAGGGTCACTTGCTCTTTCATACGCATTGGCACTTCTTCCAGCCGCCAATACTTAGCGACCATGCGCAGCATCGGCCAATTGCCCCGTATCAACCCGCACAAACACCGAGTCACCCACCGCTGTCAGCACCTCCCCCGCAAACACCTCGCAGATCACCCGGGTCTTGCGCCCGACTTCGCCTTCGACTTTTGCCCGTAAGGTCAGCGCGATGCCCATCGGCGTCGGTTTGATGAACTTGATGCCGAGATTGCCGGTCACGCAGTCAATGCGGGGCAGGGTGCCAGGCTCGCGATTTTGCGCACGGTAGTGATAGGCCATTGCCGTCCAGTTGGAATGGCAGTCGACCAGCATCGCGATCAAACCGCCGTAGACCAGGTCCGGCCAACCACAGTATTTGGCGTCCGGCATATGCTCGGCGAGGACATGCACGCCGTCTTCATGCCAGTGGCTTTTGATGTGCAACCCGTGCGGATTGCGGCCGCCGCAGCCGTAGCAAACGCCTTCAGGCGCGGCGCTGTCTTGCAGGGAGGTGTCGAGGCTGGACATGGGGTTGGTCATCCTGGCGTGGTGAGTCCGGTCAGACGCAGGCATTTCTTGCAAGGCCGGTCGGAGGGGCGATTGTAAGCGTTAGGGCCGTTTTCGCCGAACGCGTATTGATGTGCAGCGCATCGGCACCGCAGGTCATTGCTCGGGAGCGAGCCACGTATCGACAACCCGTCGATCAAGTTCCTCCCAATACGCCATCCCCAATACCCGCGTGGTGTTCAGACCGCGCAGATAACCGCGCAACTGATGGGCGGTATCGCGGATGTACTGCGGATCGGAGATGGTTTTATCCAGCAATACGCTTTCGTACTGGACCAGGTATTCAGACACTCGCTCGCGAAAATCGGGTAGAACGGCGTCGCGGATCAGGTCGAACGTTCTCAAGAAGGTTTCCTCATTCATGTTTTTCTATTTGTATTGAGTGTGTATCAGTCTGCAAGGCGCGTAACTATTGCTAGAAGTAATAGTCACCATCAAGAAACGCAAGTTCTGCTTTGTCGGCAAGAGGCGGAAAATCGCCTCCATCGAATACGCAACTCAAGGAATTTGCGCGATGAACACGTTGACCCGACTGGTACTGGCCGCCCTGCTGATGAGCGCTGCCGCTGCACCGACCTACGCAGACGATGCCCGCTCGTGTCACTTTCAATCGATTACCGGCAGCAGTGCCACGTTGCAGCGCTCGCAAACCGTCGGTGTGCTGTACAGCGAAAACACTCGGGACAACCTGCAATACCTTGAGCGTTACCACGCCATGGCGGTCAACGGCGCGAAAGATGCGCTCGACTCGCGGATTCGCGAAGCTTTCCTCGAAAGCTCTGATCCGGAACTGGCCATCGACTGGTTGATGAGTTCGTTGCAACAACAGTTTCTGTCGGTAACCGTTTACGACAGCCTCGATGCCTTGGTGCAGGCGCACCCGGATGTTGTGGTCAAACTCGACACGTTCAATCGCTTGTTGACCCAACGCAACAGCCTGGTCGAAGCGCGTTTCACTGCACGTTTCTACGATGTCGACCTGCAATACATCGGCAAAGCTGAAGGCGCGGTGGAAAAACAACTGCCCTCGGCCTGGGTACACAACCAGGCACCGCTGCAAATTGCCGCGCAGATCGAGAAACAACGTGACTTGCAACTCAGCGCGCTGAAGCAGTTCGACAACTCGCTCAAGGCCTTGGTGTCCGCGAGCTGAGCACCTAACACATCAATGGCATCGGCGACGCGGTGAAGCGAGACCGTTGCCGGTTGAACCGAACTTTTATTTTCAGGATGACACTGATGCGTCTTTTATTCGTGCCAGCCATGGCCCTCATGACCTTGTTGCTCGGCGGCTGCGCCAGCGCGCCAAACGACCCGACCCTGACCTTGCAGACCAGCAAGACGCCCGCACAGTACGCCGATTGCGTCGTACCGAAATTGCAGGGCAGTGCGCTGAACCCGACCGTCTCGCAGACCCAGCGCAGCTTCCGGATCGTGGTGCCGAGCAAGGTGGCGGCCGATAACGTACTGGAAGCCTACAAGGCCGGCAGTGGCGGCAAGGTGTTTCTTTATGAGCGCCACTTGCTGGCTTCGAACTTCCTGCCATCGACTTTTGAACGGGCCGCTCAGGATTGCATCTGATTTCGCCCGGTAGCCGTATGTAAAAGAGCTCCTTTGGTTGGCCGCAACCAACCAATTTTTTGCCCCGCGCCTTCATTCGGTCGCGGGGCTTTTTTTTGCTCGCTGTCTGGCGATCAGGTGCCCGCTGAGAATGAATACAAGCCGCAAGGTTCGAAGCGCTCGCGGGTGTCCATCCGCACGGCTCGCAGGCTCAAGGTTTGCAGATGCGACGCATACAACGACTCCGAACGGAAGCTGATCAGGACGCTACGCCGGCGTGCCCCGCTCAGGTTCAGGCTGCCCGCGTGCACCAGATCCGCATCAAACACCAGAATGTCACCAGCGCCGCCTGAAAGCTGCACAGACCGCGACTCATCATTGAAGTCCAAGGGCGATGGCTCCGGCTCAGGTCGGTGGCTGCCGGGGACGATACGCGTCGCGCCATTTTCAGGGCCGTAGTCGTCGAAAAAAGCCAGAGCGTTGACCATGTCGCCCGGCCGTTGCGCCGACAAGTCGCGGTGCAACGGTTGATATCCGTTACCCGCGAGCGGTTCGCGACCCTCCACTTGCGCGAGGAAAAACCGTTGCGCGATCAGCTCGCCTGCCACGGCCAGCAACAGCGGCAAGCGACACACAGCCTGAATCGTTGGATCAAGGTCCAATAGTGAATGGCGCCACTGAGCGCCTCGCGGGGTTGGCCACTGATCTGAGGGCATCACGTTCGCATCGAACACGCTGCGAAGCTCATTCAGCCATTCGGTGGGGATGGCGTGTCGGAGCAGGGCATAGCCATCGCGATGCAGTTGTTCACGCTCAGTCATGGTTTCCTCGGCAGGATGTCGCAGCACAGAAGGTATAGCCATTGACTGATTCAAGCGCCAGATCGCTCGGCGGCGCTGTTGCCGCAGTTTATCGATCAGGGGGCGGAGATCCTGACGAATCTCCTTCAGACGGCGTAAGTGCGTGGCGCCTGGTCAAGCCCATTTGAACTGAGCCGGGAATCTCGCCGCAAAGCATGTTCCCGTTTCGAGGTCCGAGGTGACGCTCAAGGTACCGTTGTGCGCCGCCGCAATCTGCGATGCGATATAGAGCCCTAGACCCAAACCCTCGTAGCGCTGTCCGGCTTCGGACCGGGAAAAGGGCTCGAACAACAGCGGCATCAACTGCGCCGGAATCGGCGTGCCCTGGTTGGTCAGCGTAATGACAATGTCGTTGCTCTCGGAATAGGCGTTGAGGATGATCGGTGCAGTGGTTGAGCCATGAGTGACTGCATTGCCCAGCAGATTGGAGAGCAATTGACTGATACGCAATGCGTCGCAATAGACCCCTGCCGGCACGTCCAGCGCGTGAATGAACGTTGCGTGCGGGTGGGATGCCTGAACCTCTTCAAGCGTCATCAGCAGTGTTTGCTGCAAGTCATCCACCAGTTTTCGTTGGACTGGAATCCCGCCACCCAGCCGTCCCCGGGCAAAATCGAGGATGTTTTCGATCAGCACACCCATGCGCACAGAGCTTTTGCGGATCGCCGAAAGCAACTTCAGTGAGCGCTTGTCTTCGGTTTTGGTTTCCAGCAGATCGGTGCTCATGCGAATGGCGCTCAGCGGCGTTCGCAGGTCATGCCCCAGTACCGCGATGAACTGCTCGCGCAGCCTGCCCAGTTCATTGGCAGTGTCCAGCGCGGTTCTGGTGGCGTGAAGGTGGCGTTGGCTGTCGAGGTTCATGGCAATCAACTGCGCGAACAGTGTGAGCGTCTGGGTAATGGCCGGTTCCTCGACATTGGCCGCGAGTGAGTCGATGGCACACAGCGTCCCGAAAAAATCGCCATTGGCCTTAACGATCGGAATGGAAATGTAGCTCTCCAGCCCATAGGTTTTCGGTGTGTGATGAAGTGAAAAGACAGGGTGTTCGCTGGCCTTGCCGAAGATGACCGGCTGCTTGTGTTGCCGGATTTCATGGCAGATGGTCGATTCGAGTACCAGTTCGCCGCCAGGCTGCAGACCGAAATCAATCGAATCGTCGACAGCGCACGCCACCCAATGACTTTCAGTCACGCGAGCAACTGCCGCGAAGCGCATGCCGGTCAGGTGTTTGACCATGCGGAGGATCACGGGCACCGCGTCAATGCTGCGGATGGCTTCAATGTCGGGTGAAAACTCGGGATTGGTCATGGGGTGACGCTTCAAGGATGTGGGCCAAAGACTATCTTTTATTGCCGCTCATGGCGAATGGGCGCGTTGGCCGACTGAGTGTGAGGTTTTTGCAATTCAGCTCAGTGCCTTCGCTTCATATGGCGGTGGATGGGCCTGTTTGCCATGGCCCAAGGCTGGAGCGAACTTCATCGGTCGGTGCATGGAATCACGCGTTTGACCAGTTTGCCTATGGACATGCCCTGGACCAGGATCGAAAACACCACGACCGAATAGGTCAGCGATACCACGACATCACGAGCCTCTCCCGGCGGCAGTGTCAACGCCAACGCCACCGAAATGCCGCCGCGCAGGCCGCCCCACGTCATCACGCTCCATGAGCCCTTTGGTAGCCGAAAACGTTCGCCCAGAACTGCAATCGGAACCCCGACCGTCATTAGCCGCGAGAATAAAGTCAGCATGATCACCATCAGTCCCGTGACAATCAGAGGATTGGAGAACTGAATCAGAACAACTTCCAGGCCAATGAGTACAAACAGCAACGCGTTCAGAATTTCATCAATCAGCTCCCAAAACATATCCACGTTTTTTTCGGTTTTTTCAGACATCGCGTAGGTGCGTCCCTGGTTCCCCACGATCAATCCCATCACCACCATCGCCAATGGCCCCGAAACATGCAAAGACGTGGCGAGGGCATAGCCGCCGAGCACAGCGGCCAGCGTGATGAGAACCTCTTCCTGATAGCTGTCGATACTCTTGAGCATTCGGTACGTGATGTACCCGACTGCAGCTCCTAAAAGCGCGCCGCCACCCGCTTCCCTCAGCAAAACCAGCGACGCACCGCTGAAAGAGGGCGTTTCACCGCTCGCAATCATTGCCAGTATCAGCGAAAACAGCACAACGCTGACGCCATCGTTAAAGAGCGACTCACCCGAAATCACCACCTCAACACTGCGGGGGGCACCTGCTGATTCCAGGATGCCCATGACCGCAATCGGGTCGGTTGGCGAAATCAGCGCGCCGAACACCAGGCAGTATGCAAGGGGTAACTCAAGGTTGGTCAGGGACAGCAGTTCCCAGAGCCCAAAACCGATGATCAGCGTCGATAGGGTTGTACCAACGACGGCCAGGCATGCAATTTGCCATTTGTAGGAGCGCAGTTCCGACAAATTGACATGCAATGCACCTGCAAATAACAGCAAGGACAACATGCCTTGCATCAGTAACTCGGAAAAGTCGATGGACTCGATCAATGATTGTTCGATGGTGTGCAACGTGTGAAAGCCCAGCGCATCAGAGGCCATGTTCAATAGCGAGAGGCCCAAAGCAATGCCCATCACGCCGATAGCCGGGGGCAGCCCCACATAACGACGATTGAGGTAGGCGAGGGTCGCGGTGATGCAGAGAAATATTGCAATGATGTCCAGCATGGGTTTGATGTCTCCCAGGCGCACCGGGTGGGGGTTGGACACTGGCACCTTCTGCGTTCTGCGTGATGCCATATGGGCACCCGCAAATGCCACTCATGAAAGATGCGAGTAAATGTTTGCGTGGGCGGCCGATCAAATGAGTTTTTGATCGGCCGCCATTAACCAGAGCAGTGTTGCGCCGGTGGCTTAATTCAAATCGCCAGCCTGATGTCGCTCGGGCACCTGGCTCGCTTCATCGCCCCATGTCCGATTGACGCGCTGCCCACGAATGACCGCTGGCCGCTTGGCGATGTCCTCTGCCCAGCGCTGCACATGAGTGTATTCGTGAGCGGCCAGAAACTGCGCCGCCGAGTAGACATTGTTGCGCACCAGTTGCCCGTACCACGGCCAGACCGCGATGTCGGCGATGGTGTAGCTGTCGCCGGCCAGGTAAGGACTTTGGGCAAGACGCCGATCCAGTACATCCAGTTGCCGCTTGGCTTCCATGGTAAAGCGGTTGATCGGGTACTCCATTTTCTCCGGCGCATAGGCGTAGAAATGCCCGAATCCGCCACCCAGATAAGGCGCTGCGCCCATCTGCCAGAACAGCCAGTTGAGCGTCTCTGTGCGTCCTGCCGGATCTTTGGGCAGCAAGGCGCCGAATTTTTCTGCGAGGTAGAGCAGGATCGCGCCCGACTCGAACACCCGAATCGGCGGCTCGACACTGCGATCGAGCAGGGCAGGAATTTTCGAGTTCGGATTGATCTCGACAAAACCGCTGGAGAACTGATCGCCTTCGCTAATGCGGATCAGCCATGCGTCATATTCGGCAGCGGTATGCCCCAACGCCAGTAGTTCCTCCAGCAGAATCGTTACCTTCACGCCGTTGGGCGTGGCGAGCGAGTAGAGCTGCAACGGATGCTTGCCCACCGGCAACGTCTTTTCATGCGTCGGGCCGGCAGTCGGGCGGTTGATGCTGGCGAACTGACCGCCGGATGGCGCTTCGTTTTTCCAGACCAGGGGCGGAACGTAGGGCGTTTTGCTCATGACATTGGTCTCGTCGATTGTTGGCTGAGAACAGAGGGACACCGTAGCGTGTTTGTCGCTTACGTCACAAAAAAATTCCGCATTTCTTGAGCTGATGCCTGCGTGAAAGACCGCTTCTGCCGGGCATCTGAACTCAATACCGCTATGACACTGATGCTTTGCGGCTGTATCGGGGGTATCAGTTTCGACGCTGGAGTCGGGCTCGCGGGCCCAACAATAAGCGGACAGTGTCGAGACCTCGCGCGAATGGGGCGGTGTAACGCTTTGGGTCATAGTGGTGCCGAGCTGCTTTTCTCGAAATGTTCAACGGGTGTCCGTTTCCGAATGGCGGGCCAGTATGTTTCTGATGAGAGTTTCTTCACTAAATGAAATATTGGCGATTTCACACGCGTCAGGGACTTGTTGCCATTCGCTTGAGGCGTATCCGATCTGGCGCACAAGCCATTGCTGCGGGCCAGTCCAGGACAGCTCGAGGTAAGGGCCGGCCAGTTCTTTATTGGCGATCAGCAAGCCGACTTCATCCGCCGGCCCCGGGCACATGCCGCCGACCGCAAAAGGTACCCGCTCGAGGATGAGGGCGTTGAGTATGGCCAGCAACTCTGCATGCGAAGCGAAGGAAACGTGGCGCTGGCCGGCAACAGCGCCGGCAAAAACCAGGTCGCCGGTTTGTGAGTCTGCAGCGTTGATCGATGCCAGGTGCGCTGGCGCTTGGCCGGAGCCTTTGGCATAGCGTGGTTTAATCACTGTAATTCAACTCAATAGGTTGAAGACCCGCGATGCAGAAGGGCGAGCATGAGCGCACAGATCCCTGCGCTCATGCTCGGAGAGGGGCCAGGATGGTGAGGTAGATCCACCTGATACGGCGAAAAAATCAATTCCCGTCCGCTACCTTGCGTTCAATCTCATCGGTTTTGCGCTTTAACGTCTCCGCGTCCTGCTCTTTGACCCGGGTCGAAGTCGGTGTGATCACCTCATCCACGGCTCTGGTGTCACCGTCCTTGTCTTCAAGATCACGTTCGACCACATTCACCGGTTTCCCGGAAGCGTCGGTGGGCTGGGCATTCATGGTTTTGTCGTCATTGCTGTTCATATCGCAGACCTCCATGGGTGTAATCGTTGGAGGGGCGGTTTGAGGCTAGCGTTCGATATTTCTTTAAATCGCTGAATCGACGTTGCAGAAACTTTGCACCTTTCCAACGGCTAAATCTGTTTTAACCAGACCCTGTCGGGATGAATATCATCATGCGCCCAAACACCTTGTTTGCAACGTTGCTCGGCTTGTCTGCACTCGAGGTTTTGCAGCAGAAGCCAGCCATTAAGCAAGCGGTATCTTTTTCATGCCTCGCATCGGGTCATCCAGTAGACGAAATTGCTCAAGTATGAAATCGAGCAGTAGCCGTGTTGACGGCAGCATGCCTTGTCTTGAAGCAAATACGGCATGAATCATTTCTGTTCTGGGTGCCCAATCCTGCAAAACCACGACCAGATCCCCGCGCTCGATGTAATCGTGTACCAGTGACATTGGCATCTGCGCGACACCAACACTGTCGATAGCCGCGCAACGCAACATCAGCAGGCCTTTGGTAATGAGCAGCGGTCGGTGCGCGTGGGTGAACTCCGAGCCGTCAGCATGGAACAGCGTCCAGCTGTAATCGCGTTGTGGACTGCCGTGATGAACACTGGGCAAACGCGCCAGATCTTCTGGCCGGTCGGGTGTACCCAAGCGGCTCAAAAGCTTCGGGCTGGCTACCAGACATTGGGGGCGTTGGGACATGACGCGGCTGACCAGATTGGAATCTTGAAAGGGCAGGGGACGGACCCTCAACGCCAGATCGACGCCTTCGGCAACCACATCGACCTGACGATCACTGGCTTCCAGATGCACCTCCACACGCGGGTGCTTGACCATGAAGCGCGAGATGATTGCGCCGACACATTCCTCTAGTAGCACCGTGGGGCAGGTGACCCGCAGGACCCCGCCAGGCTCTGCGTGGGTCATCGCTATCGCAGCTTCCGCCGATTCAGCTTCCTTGAGCATTGCTCGGCAATGAGCATAGTAGATTTGCCCCAGCTCGGTGACCGAAAAATGGCGGGTGTTACGAATGATCAAGCGCACGCCGAGCCGTTCTTCAAGTAGAGCGATCCGTCGGCTTAGGTTGGATTTCGGAATACCCAGCGCACGTGCGGTGGGCGCGAAGCCTCGGTGATCCACCACCATAACGAAGTACTGAAGGTCATTGAGATCCAGCACGGTCGACATCCATTGAGACAGAAGGCACCAACTATACAAGTCTGATCGTCCCTTGTATGGGAAACACCAGTCAGTTTTTTGTATCTGGTGCCGCGAGCTGCGCGGACATTAGATTGCAGCCGCTCGATGACCGCATGTGTAAGGTCGGCAAGTGGTATCGACGACGTCAACAGCTCGCCCGCGCTGCGGTTTTCTCTGGATCTGAACTTGAACAAACTCTGTGAGATGCATTCTTTTGTCACGGTGGTCGACACCGGCAGTATTTCCGAAGCCGCGCGACGCTTGGGCATTGCCAAGTCGATGGTCAGCCAACGCCTTCAGCAACTGGAAAGGCGTTTGGGCAGTATTCTGCTTGAGCGCGGACGACGCGCGCGACTGACCGAAACTGGCGATGTGTTTTATCGCTATTGCGTGCGCATTCTGGCCGATGTCGACGACGCGGAGGGCGCGGTATTGTCCTCGCAGTCGAGCCTGCGTGGCAGTTTGCGACTGGCCGCTCCGATGGCATTCAGCATTCGTTATCTGACGCCGATTCTGTCTGCTTTCGCGGTGCGCTACCCCGATTTGCAGCTGGACGTCGAGTTCGATGATCGTCACGTCAATTTGCACGAAGAACGCTACGATGCCGCTATCCGCATTGGCGAGTTGCCGGACTCTTCGCTGGTGGCGAAAACCATCACGCCAAACCGCCATATCATCTGCGCAAGCTCAGACTACCTAGCCACGCATGGCATTCCACAAACCCCACAGGAGCTGTCCCGTCATTTCGCCATGCTCTATGTGAACCGTGAGCCCCACGGCATGTGGATGTTGCCGGTGAATAACACGCTGGAGTCATTTCGCGTGCGCTGTCGCATGCGCACCAACAATGCACATCAGTTAATGGAAGCCGCCAAGGCAGGCATGGGGCTAGCGATCCTGCCGACGTTTCTGGCTGCTCAAGCGATTGTGGCCGGCGAGTTGCAAGAGGTGCTGGCGACCTATGCACCACGCGCAGGAAATATCTCCATGGTGTACCGACGTTCATTGCGCGCATCGCCCAAGCTGCTGGCGCTGGCTGGCTTTCTCTGCGAGCAGATCGGCAACCCGCCAGCGTGGGAGCAAATGCTGGCAGCCCATGCAAGTCAGTCTGATTGAATCGTTCGCAATTGACGAAACGTGGATTCACTTTTTGCCTGCTTATGAGCTTTTGAAGGCTTACATATGCTTTCCCCAACAGACGCAATCTCTAGCGCCTGACAGGGAAGAAACGCATGAAGAACGTAATTATCGTCGGTGGGGGCTCGGCCGGTGCAGTGCTGGCTCGCCGATTGAGCGAGAGCAATCAGCGTCAGGTGTTGTTGCTTGAGGCCGGGAAAAGCTTTGTGCCGAACGACTATCCCGACGTTGTTACCAGCAGCGACATTGTTGGGGCCAGTAGCAGTTCGGAGCTCGAATGGGGCTACAAAACCCAGCCCGGTTACATCGATCATCCCATCGGCGCTTTGCGTGGCAAGGTCTTGGGGGGCTGCTCTGCCATCAATGGCGCGGTAGCGATTCGTGCTCGCCCCAGTGATTTCGCGCGCTGGGATCTACCTGGGTGGAGTTATGACGACATGTTGCCCGCATTCAAAAAACTCGAGAGCCACAGTCGTGGAGGCAGCGCTTTGCATGGTCATGAGGGGCCGCTGCCGGTTAAACAACTGAGCAATCTGGACGTCACGCCAATGCAGCGAGCGTTCATTCAGGCGACGTTCGCCTATGGCTACAAGATCATCGATGACTTTGACGGCGCGGATGCGAACGGCGTCGGCCCGTACCCGATGAATATCGTCGACGGCGTGCGTATCAATACCGGCATGGCCTACCTCACTGAACAGGTGCGAGCCCGCAGTAACCTGCAGATCCAGGCGGACAGTCTGGTCGATAAAGTACTGTTTGAGGGCCGACGTGCCATAGGTGTACAAATGAGCGATGGCGCGCAACTGTTGGCCAGTGAAGTGATCCTTTGCGCGGGTAGTTATGGCAGTGCGGCGATTCTGCTGCGCTCCGGTGTTGGTCCTGCCGCCGATCTGGCCGCGTTGCAGATTCCGCTGGTAGCGGATCTTCCGGTGGGTCAGCGTTTGATAGATCACCCTTTCTATTACAACGCCTATGCAGCCCGTGCGGATTTGATCGGTCGACAATCACCGGTCATCGGCGCCAAGCTCTGGACCAGCAGCCGCCGAGCCGAAAAGGATGAACTCGATCTGCACATCACCGCCACGCACCTATTTCCTCACGATCAGAGTCCGACCCATGTGGGCTTTGTGCTCGCCGTCGCACTGACCCGCCCGCAATCGCGAGGCAGCGTAACGCTGGCGAGCCGTGATCCGCTCGTGGCGCCTAGCATCGACCTGAATTTTCTCGCCGACCCTGAGGATCGCCAACGCCTGCTTGAGGGTATTCGCTTGGCCCGCAAGATTGGCGCCACTGCACCGTTGAACGCGTTTATTCACTCGGAGCTTAATCCGGGGCCGAGCACTGAGTCGGACGAAGCGCTGTTGGCGAGTGTCCGGGCGAGCCTGGACACCTATCACCACCCGACCTCAACCGCGCCGATGGGCAGGCCCGGTGATTCACATGCGGTGGTCGATTTGCAGGCGCAGGTCATTGGCTTGCAAGGGCTTCGCGTGGTCGACGCATCGATCTTTCCCGATGTTCCATCAGTTGCGACCAACATCACCGTGATCGCCGTTGCGGAAAAAATCGCCGCGCTTTACGCCTAATTTTCAGGACTCGACTTCCATGAACAACACACCTGTTTTGAACTGGATTGATGGCCTGTGGCTCGATTCAGGCGTTTACAAAGATTCCATTAACCCCGCGACGTATGAGCGGATCGGGCGATATGCTGAGGGCGGTGCCTATGAGGCACAGCAGGGCATTGAGGCAGCGTTGCGTTCGTTTGCACAAACATCTTGGAAAGATGATCGCACTCTGCGCGCCACGGTACTGTTGGAGCTGGCGGATGGTTTTGAACGCAATGCCGAAGAGCTGATAGACACGTTGGCGCTGGAAAACGGCAAGATTCGTCCAGAAGCCGAATTCGAAGTGCGCATGGTGCCGCCTAAATTGCGCTATTACGCTGCAATGGTGCGTGCTGAGTACGGACGTTCAGCGGAGCCGAAGCCCGGCAGGATTTCCCTGGTGCTGCGTCAGGCCGTGGGTGTCGCGGGCATCATCGTGCCGTGGAATTCGCCGGTGGTATTGATGATTCGTTCGTTGGCCCCGGCGCTGGCCGCAGGTTGCACCACGGTAATCAAGATGCCGGGGCAGACCGCTCAAACCAACGCGCTGCTCGCGCGGATCATGAGTGAGGCGCGGTCATTGCCTCGCGGTGTCATCAATTTGTTCAGCGAACTGGGAGCGGCGGGTTCGATCCATCTGGTTGAATCACCCAAGGTGCCGGTGATCAGTTTTACCGGCAGTACCAGCACGGGCCGCGCGATCTCGGCAGCGGGTGCGCAACACCTCAAACGCTTCGGTCTGGAGTTGGGTGGCAAGACGCCGATGTTGGTGTTTAACGATGCCGATCTCGATGTGGCCGTACCGGTGTTGCTCAAAGCCCTGACCGTGTTCGCCGGGCAGTTCTGTATGACGGGTTCGCGGTTATTGGTCCAGCGTGATATCGCCGCCGAGCTGATTGAACGTCTGGCTGCACGCCTTAAGGCGGTGCGTGTGGGGCCTGCGGCGGATCCGACCAGCGAAATGGGGCCGTTGATCGACAAGCCTAACGTGCAACGCGTCAACCAAGTGGTCGAGGAGGCGATTGACGCCGGTGCGCAAGTGATCGTGCGCGGCGGCCCGATCACCGATGGGCCGCTCGCCAAGGGTGCATTTTATCGACCGACGCTGTTGCGTGTCAGCGATCCCGAAATGGCCATCGTCCAGCGTGAAACGTTTGGACCGGTGCTGACCTTGCAGGTTTTTGACAGTGAGGTCGAGGCGGTCGAAATGGCCAACAACAGCGAGTTCGGCCTGGCCGCCAGCGTTTGGACCCGCGATGTCGATCGCTCGCTGCGAGTAGCACGCGAATTGGAGGTCGGCACTGTCTGGGTCAACGATTGGGCCATGGTGTTCGATGAGTTCGAGGAGGGCGGTTTCAAACAGTCGGGGCAGGGTCGTCTCAATGGTGTGGCGGCCATGGATGATTTCATTGAGTACAAACACATCGCACTCAATCCCGGTCTGCGTCAGGGATGAGCGCCATACGATTGCAACACTTACTGGTTGGGGCAGTGTTGGCCGGGACGCTGACAACGTCCTCGGCCCTGTTCGCCAATGAAACAAGGGATAACGCTATGCCCCAAGAGCGGTTGTACGACGCTTTGCTCGATGCGCTCAATGCTACGTTCGGCCGTCACCCCGGATTCAGGGCCACCCATGCCAAAGGCCTATTGCTCAATGGCACATTCAAGGCTTCGCGCGTCGCCGGCTCAATCAGTCGAGCTGCCCACCTGCAAGGGCAAACGGTGCCAGTGGTGCTTAGGTTCTCCAACTTCAGTGGTGTACCGGCTACCGCTGACGGGGATCCGATGGCCAGCCCGAGAGGGTTGGCAGTGCGTTTTACCCTACCGAGCGGCGAGGCCACCGATATCGTGACGCACTCGTTCGACGGCTTCCCGGTCGCCACGCCAGAAGACTTCCTGAGATTTCTGCAAGGCATTGCCGCCAATGTCGCAACACCGCCGGATCCCCAGCCACTTCAAACCTTTTTGGCGAACCATCCACGGGCGCAGCATTTTCTGGAAACGCCCAAACTGCCACCGCGCAGCTATGTGGGGCTCGAATACTTCGGTGTCAACGCACTGGTGTTCAGCAATCGTCAGGGCGATGAGCTAATTGGCCGTTACCGCATCGAACCCCTACTCAAGCAGCCATTGCTGAATGACACCCAGGCGGCCACGATGTCCGCTGATTACTTGCAGGAGGAAATCAGCGCGCGACTGAGCGAGGGCTCGTTGAAGATGCGATTGGTGCTGCAACTGGCAGCGTCGAGAGACGCAGTCGAAGATGGCTCAATCCCGTGGTCGCGTCAGAATAAGGAAGTTGAACTGGGGATTTTCAGTCTTGCTGCACTGGAACCAGCCGAGACACAGCAACTCGCTCAGCAACGTCTGGCGTTCAGTCCGGCGCGTTTGCCAGACGGTATCAACCTCAGTAGTGATCCGATGACGCTGGCGCGCGATCGGGTTTATCAGCGGGCGGTACTCAGGCGCCAGCGACCATGAGCAGCCATTCGGGCGCTCGCTGGAAACAATGGGTGTTGTCATGGCTGGTGGTATTGCCGCTAACGGTGAGCATGCCCTGGGGCTTGGCGACGTTGCTGGAACTGGCGGATTTACATTGGCCAGGGTGGCTGTTCAAAGTCGCGGTGGCCGGGTTGATCTCTTTCAACATGGTTTACTGGATGTTGCCATTAAGTGCTCGGCTGTTGTCACGCTGGTTGCTGCGCTGAGGCCTGTGCCCCACCCTCCGTTCAGGAGGGCGGAGCGCCAGGCTCAGTCTTTAAGTCTGTCGCGATCCTTGGGTTGCGGCAGAAAGAATGTGCCAAGTATTGCGGTCCTGACCGCAATCACGCTCGGATACCACAACCCGCAATAGATATCGCCCGTGGCCGCGACCATGGCGAACGCCACCGTTGGCAGGCAGCCGCTGAACCAAGCGTTGCCGATGTGATAGGGCAGCGACATCGAGGTGTAGCGGATGCGGGTCGGGAACAGTTCGACCAGCCACGCCGCAATCGTGCTGTACCGCCGAGCAACGCCTTGATCACCACTTTGGGTTGCTCCAGCGCGTGAACGATTCGGGCAGCGGCGGTTTCGGCGCCTTGCCTTCGGCCTTCATCTTCTTGAACGCCGGCGCCGTAGAGGTAAAAGTCGTAGCACTCGAACACCGTGCCGAGGGAGGGCGCGAAGACGGCCTTGCGCTCCTCCTTGGTGATGTCGCCGCTGTGGGGTGGACTGCTTGTCGCACTCTGGTCTGTGGATTCGATTAAAGATCGCTTGTTGGCGGCCGATAGCTGCCGATCGCCATCGATTCAAGAATCCATTTTTCAGGGACGACGCCCATGAATGCTTCATTGCAGAGCGCTGCCGCGCAAATCCGTCAGGCCGTTCGGGTCGCCACCGAAGGCCTTGTAGGGCGTGAACAGTTGGCGGAGCTGATTGTTCTGGCCGCTGTGGCGCAGGAGCATATTCTGGTCATCGGCCCACCGGGCACCGCGAAAAGCGCGGTGGTGCGGCGGGTGGCGCAATCGATGGGTGGGCGTTATTTCGAATACCTGCTGGGGCGCTTCACCGAGCCGTCGGAGCTGTTTGGCGCGGTCGACCTGAAAAAGCTCCGTGAAGGCACGGTAGAAACGGATATCAGCGGTATGCTCCCGGAAGCCGATATCGTCTTTCTCGACGAGGTTTTCCTCGGCTCGACGGCGATCCTCAATACCTTGCTTGGCGTGCTCAACGAACGCCGTTTTCGTCGAGGTCACACGCAGATTCAGTGCCCGTTGCGAGTGTGTGTCGGCGCCTCCAATGGTCTGCCGGATGATGAAGCGCTGGCAGCCTTTGGTGACCGATTCCTGCTGCACCTGTTTGTCGAGTCGGTGCCGGACAATCAGCTTGAAGCGATGCTCGCCGGCGGTTGGCAATCCGAGCAGCGGCCGGTTCAGCAACTGCTGGGCCTGAGCCAACTGGACACGCTCGGCCAGGCTTTGAAAAACGTCGTCATGACGGCTGTTCGTCCGGCACTGGCCCAGGCCATTCGCCGACTGCGCGAGGCCGGTATTCAGTTGTCGGATCGACGCATCGTCAAATCCCAGCGCCTGATCGCCGCCGCGGCATTGCTCGGTGGGCGACTTGAGGCCAGCGAAGCGGATCTGTGGCCGTTGCTGTATGTGCTGCCGACCAAGGAAACCCAGCAGCATGGTCGCGAAGTACTGCGCGAGATCTTCGCCCAGTCCAATAACAGTCATTTGTTTAGCGCTGTGGAAGAAGCCACCTTGCAGCCGATGTCGCGGCTCAGTCGCTTGCTGGAAACCGGCGAGGATTATCTGGCGCGCAACGAGCCACCGGCGAGTGCCTTGCTCGAAGGCCTGCTGCGCGAAATCGACGCCAATTTCAACGAACAGACCATTCCGTCGTCGTTGCAGGATGTGCGCGGTCAGGTGGCGCGTCTGCTGACGTCTGCGGCATGACGATCAAACCGATGAGTTGGGCCTGGCAGTCACGGCGCACGCCGGTCAGACCCCAGGCCGCCGTGGCGTGGGGCGACGTCGCGCGGCGCTTGCACGCACGGTTGCTGTCGATCCCCGAGGAACAGGCCGGGCGCCTGCAAGCCACGTCCAATCGTGACGTGTTGGTGGTGACCGGTGTCGCAACGGATCTGCCGTGGGTCGACGGCGTGGCATATGCGGCGATGGACGACCGTGCACCGGGGCTGTGGCTGCCAACCAGTTGGGAGCCCGACCGGCCGACAGACCTGCTGGGGCTTGCGCTGTCCAATAGATTCGCGCGGGCGCCGCTGCTGCTCTGGCGCGAGCCAGCCGCCGTGGTGCCGCTGGATCGTTTGTTGCCAGTGACTGCGCAGCATTTGCAGCGCATTGATGCTTATTGGGCGGGCCGCTGATGCAATTACCGGAATCGCTGCACCCCTGGCGCGACTGGCTGCAATGGTTTGCCCCAGAACAACTACCCCTGTTTGCTGACCTGTTCGGGCGTCTGGATCCGGTGCTGGGTCCGCTGCGCGGCCAACAGCAGGGCGGGGTGCCCGAGCCCGACGGCTTGGCCGATCTGCAACGTCGTGGCCCTTATGAGCGGTTGTTGTCGAGTGAATGGTTGCTGGCCGATGAAGTGCCCGACGAGTTTCTGCGCCGGGCCGTGGTGGGTGAGCATCTGTTTCTCGCGCCGCAATATCGCTCGCATCAGGCCAGCCGCTTGATGGTTGTGCTGTTCGATGCCGGGCCGCTGCAACTGGGCGCCGCGCGTCTGGTTCACATGGCCTTGCTGATCCTGCTTGCACGTCGTGCCAAAGACGCTGGCGCCGAGCTGCGCTGGGGCATTTTGCAGCAGGCACCGGAACTGCATGCGCTCGACAGTGCAGCACAGCTCAAATGCTTGCTCAGCGCCCGTACCTTCAAAACCGTTGACACCGGGCACTGGCAGGCCTGGCGTGACGGATTGAATGCGCAACCGGAGCCCGTCGGCGAGTGCTGGCTGGTGGGCCAGCGCTTGTCCGCGACCGAGGGCTTGTCCTGCACCCATCGCGTCCAGGTATCGCGCAGCCTCGACGGACGCAGTCTGTCGGTGGCGCTGCAAGCGGCGGGCTCCCGGCGCGTGACTTTGCCGGTTCCCGATGAGCGCCTGGCCTTGCAGTTGCTCAAAGGCCAGTTCGAAGGCGAAGTGGTCGCGACTGCGCCAGCCGCCAAGGGGTGCGTTCCGCGTGTGTCGCTGACCTTGCCGCCAGTGATTTCCAGCGCGGGTACCCATGTCGCCATGAAGATGCTCGATGAACCGGGCATGGTGGTGATCAAGTTGCCGGCACAGAACCAGAAGAAGCCGATCGAGATACGCCGCAATCTGTGGGCTGTCGGAAAAACACCGTTGGCTCCGACGTTCTTTGGCAGAGCTTTGGGTGCCGTTCTGAGTGACGCATGGAAATTGTCGTTCTGGAACATGCCGGGCCTTAAATCGGTCGACAAGCCATGCCCCGAAGAACTGAAACTGCTGCCCGGCACTGCCACATTCCTGCCGGTGGCCGGATTGCGCAATCACTCGAGCGGCCGATTGTTCTTGCTCGATACCCAGGGGCATCTGGCGTTCTGGGTGCTGGAGACCGGGCGCTCACCGGCCAAGCCCTTGCCCCGGCATACTCATCACCTGACGAATAATGTCTTGGGTCTGGCCAAGACGTTCGGCAGCACGGCGACTTTTGTGCGCCGCGAAGGTAATCGCTTGCACGCACACACGGTTGACCCTGACGGCGAGGTCTCGGCTGCAGTTGACGTGGGTTTGGCCGAGCACATCAGTCAGGTGCTGTTTGTCGGCGGGCGGCGCAGGTATCTCGATAGCTGTGCGTTGCTGACCTTGAAAAATGACGAGTGCGAGAGCTGGCGCGTGGTATCGGCCGACGGCTCTGCTTTCGAAACGCAAAGAATTGACCTGGCACCCGGCTGGAAAGGTATCGGCCTGCTGAAAGAGGACAATGAGCCCTATTCCCTGCTGTTGCTCGGTCGGCAGGCCGTAGCCATTCATTACGAAGGCGAGCAACGCGTGTTATTCACCACTACCGATACCATCGCCAAATCAAGTTTTTGCCCCATGAGTGGCGTGCTCGCCGTGCTGACCAGCACCCGCGAGTTGCTGGTGTATTCGGTGCCGCAGCGCCTGATGCGCCTGCAAACGTTCTGCAACGATCAGCCGTACAAGAAGGAAGGCACCGATGACTGGACATGACGCGGCATTGATCCGCCGTCCGCTCTTGACCGGGCACCAACACATCGAGGGCCTGTGGTTTTCCGCCGATCGTTTCGACGAAAGCGAACGCGCCCGACTGCTCCTCGAACACTGGCAAACCGAGGCCCGGGCCTACCGTTTCGCCGACGGTGATCTGTTGCGCTTTCGCCAGCCCATCGCCGTGCAATGCGAGGCGTTGACCGGTTGGCCGCTGACTCGTCAAGGCACCGCACTGTGTTCGGCGCTGCTCGATCCGCAGGAAATGCGCAACCTGCCGGCTGCCGACCTTTGGCTGGTGCGCGGCAGTCACGTCAGTGCCCTGCATTTGCGCGATGCCGTGGTCCTGGCACCGGGTGACTGGCTTGACATCAGTGGCCTCACCTTGCTCGACACCTATGACTGTCGCAACGTGCTGCCGGAGCCAGTGCTTGAGCCCGTGACCGTGGTCACCGACCTTCGGGAAATTCTTGGCGACGCGTTGCGTCCGGTCAGCCCCGAGCAGGCACAGGTCATGAAAGCGTTGCTGGAACGTCAGCAAATCGCGGCGAAGGAGCCGGCCTATCAAGCCGTCACGGCGAAAGAAACGGGGTGGACGCAATCGGCTGACACGCCTTTGCCGTGGCTGAAGCTCGTTGTGACCCTGGCGATTCTGATAGCGGTTTTATGGATGGGGTCGCAGGGACAAAATCCCGGACTGCAAGGCTTGCCGGCGAAAACAGCGTCGCCGGTCTCGGTGCAAATCAGCGCCATCGTGGTCGGGACGTTGATCGGCGGGATTGCCCTGACTCTGATATTGGCCGGGCTGCGCCACCTGTTGCGCCGACCGGCGCCAGTGCTGCCTTCGGCTCCCCGTGTCGCCGAGCCCGGCATCGACGCCCGCGCCACACCGGTCAAAGCCAAGCCGTCGCGCTGGCGGCGCTGGGTGACGCGCCTGACTGAAAATTCGCGTCTGTCGGCTCTGTATGGCAAACGTCAGGCCGCCTACATGCGGCGCATGCTCGATATGTTCGAGGACGGCGATTTCGAAGAGGCGCTGCGTCACGCTATTCCATTGGGCAGCGAGCAGAGCAGCGGCGAGCAATCGTTCGGTACGCCGCAGCGCCGTGAGGATCTGATGATCGACCACGGCCGTGGACCCACGCGCTCGATCAGGTTCGAACACGACATGGAAGCGCATCTGCGGCAGATCTACCGGCAGACCTTTGAGCGTCTGGATCGCGAGGGCCGCATTGAGGAAGCGGTGTTCGTGCTCGCCGAGCTGCTCAAGGTGCGTCAGGAGTCGCTCGACTATCTGGAGAAGCACGGACGGCTGCAACAAGCCGCCGACCTCGCGCTGGCCTGGGATATGCCGTCTGCGATGATCGTGCGCCTGCTATGTCTGGCCGATAACTGGCAGCGCGCCTTGCTGGTCGCCCGGCGTGACGACGCGTTTGCAGCCGCCGTGACATTGCTGCAAGGCAAGTGGCCGGACAGCGCCGACCGTTTGCGTCTGGAATGGGCCGAATCGCTGACCCGCAAGGGCCTCTGGCTGCAAGCCGTCGAGGTGATCTGGCCGCTGACCGCAGAGCGCCAACGTGCTGCCCAGTGGCTGCTGGATGCTGAAGCGGCGGGGGGGAAGCTAGCGTTGGGCGCATTGGTGAAACGGGCGGTGCTGTTGCCCGATACCTTGCAGGCTTACGCCGAGTGGGTCGAGCAACTGCGCGATGATCCGGCGCGTCACGCCGAGCGCGCGGCATTGGCCGAGATTTTGTTGCAGCACAAGACGCACGTGAGTGCGCTGGCCTGGCTGGCCGGTGCCATCGTGCACGCGGTGCTGGCCGACCAGATCGACGGCCATTGTCGCTTGACGCATCTGCAATTGCAGGCACTGGTCAGCATGAGCAAGGACAAACTGTTGCAGGCCGACCTGCCGGGGGCGTTACCGACCCTCGCCGCGAGGGTCTCGTTGTCGCAAGTGGGTGAGCCACTTGAATGGACAGCCCCGTTCATGGGCAACCGCAAGATTCTCGATGCGGTGCCGCTGGAGCAGGGGCGTTATTTGCTCGCGTTGGGCGAGGCGGGGGCGATGGTAATCGATGCGCAAGGTCAGAGCCTGTGCCATTTCCCGGTGCCGGCACACGACATAGTGCTGGCCCATGACCGGCAGGTCGTACTGGTGCTGGCCCGACGCGATGATGTCTGGCGTATCAGCAAGCTCGATCTGGTCACGCGCAGTGCGACAGATCTGGGCGTGCAGCGGTTTGACGTGTTCGCCCGGTCATTCGACGGTTTGACCTGGACCGTCGGACGGGATCGGCAGGTACGGGTAGTCGATGTCGATCATGGATTCGAAACCCTGTGGCATGTCAGCGATTTGCCGGGTCAGGTCTGCGGCATGAAAGATGATGCGCAAAACGAACTGCTGTGGCTGACTCACCCGGACCAGGGCTTGTATCTGTGGCACTACCGCTTGCCCGAGCGTCGGCTGATCAGTCGGGATTTGATGCCGGCCTTGCCAGTGGGCAGTTTCCGGTTGCTCGACACCGATGGTCGGGTACTCGGCGCAACACTCAAACTGGCTGACAATGAAGATCCTGTTCTGGTGGTTGAGTGGATCGGCGGGCGCAAAGGCTACCGGTTACCGGGGCTGGATGCGCAAGAAAGCGATGGGCTGGATGTGTATCTGCATCTGCATGGCCAATGGATGCTGACTCGTTACCTGATCAACGATCACCAGATGCGGTGGCATTTCATTCATCGCGGCAGCGACCAACTCTGCGCCACGTTGCAATGGCCTTTGCACGGTGCGCAATTACGCTGTTTCGGGCCCGATTTCTTGCTGTTCGATCACCATGGGCGTTTCAGTCATATCAACGTCGACGCGGCCACCCAACACAACCTTTCGCTGAATTGAACCGGCCGGGCCGCCTACGCTTTAACCCAGCGCTGGCGGCTCCACGAACTCAACCAGTCCACCGCAAACACCAGCACCAGCATCGCCAGAATCACCGTGCTGGCCTGCGCTTCCTGAAACAGGCTCAGGCTTACATACAGCATCTGCCCGAGCCCGCCAGCGCCGACAAAACCCAGCACGCTGGCCATGCGGATGTTGTTCTCCCAGCGATACAGGCAGTAGGCGAGCAGTTGCGGCGCAAGGTTGGGCAAGGTGCCGTAGCAGAAGGCGAGGATTGGGTTGCCGCCCTGCAAACGGATCGCTTCGGCGGGTTGCGGCGGGGTGTTTTCCAGGGCTTCGGCGAACAATCGGCCGAGCACGCCAGTGGTGTGTAGGGCAAGGGCGAGGGTGCCAGCGTTTGGGCCCAGGCCGGCGGCGAGCACCATCAGCGCGGCCCAGACCAGCTCGGGGATCGCCCGCAGGCCGTTGAGCAACAGGCGCGAAACACTTTGCAGCGGCCAGCCGAAACGCCCGGCAGCGGGCAGGGCGAGGAGGATGCCGAACAACGCCGCGAGCAGGGTTCCAATAGCTGACATGGCCAACGTTTCCATCGAGCCTTTGAAAATGGCTTTCAGGTAATCCGCACTCAGATCCGGGCTGAAAAAGCGCTGCACATACGCCGCCATCTGTTTCAGGCTGGTGGCGCTGCCCAGCTCGCTGATGTCGAGGCTCAGGTAAGTGAAAGCAGCGATGACGGCCACACCGATACCCGCGATCAGCAACAGATTGATCAGGCGATTCATGCCAGTCTCCAGCGCAGCAAGCGGCTAAGTTGATCGGCTGCGAGCACCAGCAGCAGGAAGGTCAGCAGAATACTGGCGACCTCACCGCCAGCGAACATGCGGATCGACAGATCGATTTGCTGGCCGAGCCCTCCGGCACCAACAAAGCCCATCACCACCGAAGCGCGGATCGCGCACTCCCATCGATACACCGTGTACGACAATAATTCCGCCGCCACATTGGGCAGAATACCGTAGGCAAAAGCAGCCAGTCGGCCACTGCCAGCCTGCAACAACGCGTGTGCCGGCCGCTGACTGGTGGACTCGAAAATCTCCGCGTAAACCTTGCCGAGCATGCCGCTGTAGGTGATGGCGATTGCCAGCACACCCGCCGCCGGCCCTAACCCGACGGCGCGCACGAACAGCAGCGCCCAGACGATTTCCGGCACGCTGCGCAAAAAGATCAGCAAGCCGCGAATCGGCCAGCGCAGCAAACGCCCCAGCCGACTTGGAACACCGCCCCTCGAGGCCGCGGACAGCGATAGGGCGCGACTGGCGATCAGGCTGGCCGGTATCGCCAATACCAGCGCCAGCGCCATGCCGGCTGTGGCGATGGCCAGAGTTTGCAAGGTGGCTTTGAGCAGTAACTGCACAAACGCTTCGTCGTGCGCCGGTGGCCAGAATTGCGCGACAAACCGGCCCATTTCATTCTGGCTGTCGGGTAGCAGCACGCCCAGATTCAGTTCACTGAGCTGGATCCCCGGCCACAACAAGGCAATCGCCAACACGGTCAACAGCAGCCGTGGCCATGCCGCGGGATCCCGTGAATCAGCGCTCAGCATCGTGGAATCTGCACAGTCAAAGGCGCCACCGCAGCCGTTGGCGATTGCATTTTTTCGTTGGCGTACAGTGCTTCGAGCATCTCGGGGCTGACTTGATCGCAAGGACTGTCGAACAGAATCTGCCCTTCTCGCAAACCGATGACGCGTGGAAAGTGCGAGAGCGCCAGATCCACCGCGTGCAGGCTCGCCACCAGCGTAACGTTGTGCTCGCGGGCATGCCGAGACAGGATCGACAGCGTGTGCCCGGCCATGACTGGGTCCATCGCCGAAACCGGCTCGTCGGCCAACAAAATCTCCGGCGCCTGATACAGCACCCGAGCGATGCCGACGCGCTGCAATTGGCCCCCCGACAATTGCTGGCAATGGGCGAACAGCTTATCGCCCAGATCCAGACGCGCCAACGCCGCGCGGGCGCCGGGCACGTCCAGCGGATGGAGTAGATTCAACAAACTTTTGCCCAGACTCCACTGCCCGAGTTTGCCGGCCAGCACCGCCGTGACCACCCGTTGACGCGGCGGCAGGGGCGGTGCCTGGTGCACCAGACCGATACGCGCGCGCAGGCGCTGCCGTTGGTGCGCAGACAACTGCCAGGCGCGCTCGCCTAGCACTTGGATCTCACCGCTGCTGGGCCGCAGAGCGGTGGCCAGCAGGTTGAGCAAACTCGATTTACCAGCGCCGGACGGGCCGATGATGGCGACCTGTTCGCCGACGCCAATCTGCAAGTCGATGCTGCGAAGCGCGTCGACTCCATTGGCGTGACGCAGGCTACCTTGGGTGAGGCGTAAGGTCATTTCAGCAGATCGGCAGCGCGGGCGGCTTCCTCGATGCCCTTGTAGTTCTCAGGCTTGGTATCGATGAAGCGGCTGGCCGCCTGCAGATCAAGAATCTTCTTCTGCTCAGGGTTGGCCGGGTCCAGATCGAGGAAAGCTTTTTTGATCTTCGCCGCCAGTGCCGGGTCGAGCGTGCCGCGCACGGTCCAGTTGTAATCGAAGTAGGGCGGGGTGGTGGCGAAGACTTTCACTTTTGTGGTGTCGACCTTGCCGGCATCCACCAGTTTCTGCCAGACACTGGCGTTCAACACACCCGCGTCGACCTTGCCGGCCTGCACCCAGGCAACGGTGGCGTCGTGGGCGCCGGAGTAGGCGACGCGGCTGAAATACGCTTCCGGCTTAATGCCGTCATTTTTCAGCATGAAGTAACGCGGCATCAGGCTGCCGGAAGTGGACGACACGGAACCGAAGGCGAAGGTCTTGCCTTTCAGGTCGGCCAGGCTCTTGACGTTCGGGTCAGCCGTGATGAATTTGCTGGTGAACTGCGCGTCCTGTTCGCGCTGCACCAGTGGAATCACCGGGGTGGTGGCGTCGGTCTTCAAGCGCGCCTGAACAAAGGTGAAGCCGCCCAGCCAGGCCATGTCGAGACGGTCGGTGGCGAGTGCTTCTACTACCGCCGGGTAATCGGCCACCGGCACGAACTGCACCTTCATGCCCAGTTGTTGTTCCAGATAAGCGCCCAGTGGCTCGAATTTGCGCAGCAGCTCGGTCGGGGCCTCATCGGGAATGGCGCTGACCTTCAGCACATCGGCGGCGTGCGCCACCAGAGCGGAAAAGGACAGGGCCAGACCGGCCGTCAGTGCCAGGGTTCGCTTGAGCATGGGAATCTCCGTTTCGTAAGCGTCAATGTCGGTGCGCCTGTAACTGGGCGCAAAGTCAGGTTAGACGAAACGGCGAGGTTATACGCATTCGACGATCCAAAGGCCAGTGTTGACAGGCGCCGCTTATAAATGAGCGCGGCGCGAGCAGCTTGTTCCCGGGCTTTAAGGTCAGTTGGACTCAGGCAATCTGGCAATCACTTTGATCTCGAAATCGAAACCATACAGCCAGGTCACGCCCACTGCGGTCACGGTCGGATGTGGCGCGTCGCCCCAGAATTCTGAAAGAACCACATTCCTGATCGCCTCGTGCTTCGATTGCGGGTCGACGATGAAGACGGTGACATCCACCACGTCGCCGAAGGTACAACCGGACTCATTGAGGATGGCGTTCAAATGGCTGAAGGCCAGGCGCACCCGGGTTTGCAGATCCGGCTCGGGTGAGCCGTCCTCGGTGCTGCCGACTTGTCCCGAGACAAAGAGAAAGCTGTTGGAGCGAATGGCCGCTGAGTAGCAATTGCGCTCGTAAAGCGTTCTGCGTTCAGGAGGAAAAACTACGTCGCGCTGCGTCACGGGGTGTCTGCCTGGCGCGGCAGCGATACCCACGGTACGGCTGCGCGTCGATGTGCCTAGCCCATCTACGCGTCCGATTCTGATGCCCGTATTGCCCGAATTTCACGCGCGCTGCCCGGATATGCAGTTCGACATGGGCGTTAGTGTTGGCATCGTCGATATCATTGATGAAAACGTCGATTGCGTGGTGCAAGGCAGTGAACTGCTGGATCAGTCGCTGATGGCCCGCAAGGTCGCGGATTTGCCACTGGGCGTGTTTGCCGCGCCTGCTTATCAGGCCCGCGCCGGCACATCGCGTCGGGACGGCGCGGAATGGGAGTCCTCTGGCTGCCCACGTACATGTCCGACGCCCATGTAGCACGAGGGTGAGTGAGTGCCGCTGTTCGAAGATTGGCAACTTGAGCCGATGCCTCTGTATGTAGCGTATCCGCCCAGCCGGCATGTAACCCTGAAGTTGCGAGTGTTTATCGATTGAGTGGTGGCGTTGATGACGTAGTGAGTGACTGGTTTGCTTTTTGCTTGTACGACTGCGATGCCGTCAAATAACTTACACAAATGGCGACTTGAAAGCCTGCAGTCGTGATGTGCATGGTTTTCGCCTCCAGGAGCTGCACCCATAATGAACATGTACATCGATATCGTCGGCGCCTGTAATTTAAGCTGCCCTTCCTGTCCGATGGGTAACTCGGAAAACCTCAATTTCAAGAAATCCATGCAACTCGACATGTTCAGGCAGATCGTCGAGAAAGCCAAACGTGAAGGTGTTCGCTCAATATTTCTCTACAACTGGACCGAGCCGCTGGTTCATCCAAAGATTGGCGAGTTTATCGAAATCGTTAACGCGGCGGGCTTGAACAGCGGTGTCAGCACTAACTTGAATCTGGCCAAGAACATGGAAAAAGCCTTGATGGCCGAGCCAGGGTTCTTCCGTATATCGCTCTCGGGTTTCTACCAGGAAACTTATGAGAAGGGTCATGTGGGTGGTGATATTGAAGTTGTAAAACAAAACATGATTGCCTTGCATGACATTAAACAGCGATATGGTTTAGCCACCCAGGTCGACGTTTACTATCATCGCTACCTGGACAACATGGAAGAAGAAGCGCTGATGCGCGAGTTCAGTGAGCGCTTGGGTTTCAAATTCACTACTGGCTATTCCGTGATGATGCCGCTGGAGAAGACCCTGGCGATTGTCGAGGGCGATTCCTCTGTCACCGAGACCGATCTCGAGACCCTGAAAAGGCTCGCGTTGCCGCCTTATGCTGATCTTGTGAATGTCATCCAAAACTATCCCCCGCAGATCTGTGTCCTGAAGGACGATTGGCTGGTAATTGACTGCAATGGCAATACGGTACTGTGTTGTTCGATTTTCAATCAGACCGAATATCAAGTGGGTAAGTACCTTGACATGCCCCTTGATGAACTGACTCGACGCAAATCCACGCAGAAAAACTGCGCCGACATGTGTGATCGATGCGCCAGCAAGGGCATGCATATCTACTCGATGAATAACAATCGGGGTGTGTTGGAGAGCCATGCGGTTAATCGCATCATCGATTTTCAACGACGCAGTATTCTCGAACTGCCGATTGATAGCGAACAACTTGGCCGGGCCGGCGAAGTCAGTGCCGAAAACTTCGATGAAGCCCAATACTTTCAATTGAATGAAGACGTCAGGCAAGCCGTTCAAAGCGGCGCTTTCTCCAGCGGCTACCAGCACTATTTGCTGTTTGGCCGTTTGGAGGGAAGACTCGGTGCCGGTGTCTTTACAGTGGTTTAAACAACGATCAGGCGGACAGCAGATGATCCGATAGCCAAACGATAAAGCGTTGGGCCATCGGACCGTTCTCACTGTCGCGATGGGTCGGTAACGCCCAGTTCGGGCCGCGAATCGAGTCTTCGACCAGCCATCAACCGTAGGCGTGATTGACTCTTTGTTCCATCAGGCTAACTATCGGCGGATAACAACATGACCGAAGGACCCTGCCTTGATCGAACGACGCCAATTCAGCGGAGGTATGAAGGGGAAAAACCTCCGCTATTTGAATGAACAATCAGCTGACACCCGCGTGACCCGCACTGGTTTTCTGCTGCTCGAACACTTTTCACTGCCGGCCTTCACCCAGGCGCTGGATACCATCATCACCGCCAATCTGTTGCGCGCAGAGTTGTTTGCTTCCCGCACGTTCGGGTTAGGCGAAGGTGAGGTGAACAGTGATCTGGGTTTGGTCATTCGCCCGGATGTGCGGATTGATCTGGCGGCCCTTCAAGAGCTTGATCTACTGGTGGTGTGCGGTGGTTATCGAACCGAGCTTAAGGCGACGGATGAATTGATCAGCCTGTTGCGCGCGGCGGCGGAGCGGGGCGTCAGTCTCGCAGGGTTGTGGAATGGCGCTTGGTTTCTCGGGCGCGCCGGATTACTCGATGGCTATCGCTGCGCGATTCACCCGGAGCATCGTCCGGCGCTCACCGAGATTGCCAAGGCCACGCAAGTCAGCAGCGAACCCTATGTAATTGATCGTGACCGGCTCACCGCGTCGAGTCCGTCCGGAGCTTTCCACATGGCGCTGGATTGGATCAAGGGCTTGCACGGCAAAGCGTTGGTCGAAGGCATCGAGGATATTCTGGCGTTCGAAGAGTCGCGGTACCGGCGGATCAAACCGGATGAAAACATCTGCGTGAGTGCGCCGTTGCGTGAAGTGGTGAAGTTGATGGACGCCAACCTTGAGGAGCCGCTGGAGTTGGAACAACTGGCGGTGTATGCCGGGCGATCTCGGCGCCAGTTGGAGCGCTTGTTCAAGGAGCAACTCGGTACCACGCCGCAACGTTACTACCTGGAACTGCGCATCACCGAAGCGCGGCGTTTGCTACAACACACCGAGCTTTCCCAGGTGGAAGTGCTGGTGGCCTGCGGCTTCGTTTCCCCAAGCCATTTCAGTAAATGCTACAGCTCATACTTCGGCTATCGCCCCTCAAGAGAAAAACGCCTCGTTAAATAACCCGAGGGAACTGATACTTGCCGGTCAAGCGCTTGGTGTAGTTCTCAGGCGCCGGGTGCGGTGCGGCGTTAGCATCGCCCTTCAACGTTACCGTCGGCACACTGATCGACGGTGCGGTGGCCAGTTTCTGCTCCAGCGCTGCGTATTTTACTTCGCCCTGCCAGCGCCGCTGGTTGCCTATTGCGCAGGGTGTCTTTGGAGAGGAACTGCGTATCGCCATAAGCTCGCGCCTAGGGCATCAACACTCGATAACCCTTGGTCGCCAGCAACGGCGTGCCATCTTCATGGTGACGTCTCCTGTACAAGCTCCTGGCCAAGGGTTCCTTATAAATCCTTCAAACCTTGAGTGCATTTGAGCGCAGGGACGTATCAGGCCTGTGTCGAAGCAGGTCATTGTTGAAAGGCGCTGTATCGCGGCGAGGGGTCATACAGAGTGTGATACACAGCGAAAAACCCACTGATCACTGGCCCGAAGCCGGGCAGAATAATAAGTCGCTGTTTTAAAACAAAAAATAATTCATTTCGTACTTCACAAACGAAAAGAATGTTGGTAAATTGCGCCCCGTTCTCGCAGTGATCCTCACGGAGCCGCTGACAAGAGCTGTAGGGGCGTCGCCAAGCGGTAAGGCAGCAGGTTTTGATCCTGCCATGCGTTGGTTCGAATCCAGCCGCCCCTGCCATATATCGAAAAACGCCAACTTCGCAAGAAGTTGGCGTTTTTTTATGCCTGCGATTTGTGCCACGACGGAGGAGGGCTGGCGCGCACGATGCCGGAGCACCGTACGCGCCCCTCACTCAGTGCGGTGCGCGCGGGATGGTTTTCATCAGGTCTTCGGGGCTGATGTGGCCGACCACACTGCCCGGTTGCGGCAGGCTGAGGATGTGGCCCTTCATCTTGCCAATGATGTGCATCTCGCACGGTTTGCAATCGAACTTCAGCGTCAGCACTTCATCGCCGTGGATCAACTGCATCGGCGCGACTTTGGTGCGTACGCCGGTCACGCCTTTGGCCTGTTTCGGGCACAGGTTGAAGGAGAAGCGCAGGCAGTGCTTGGTGATCATCACCGGCACCTCGCCAGGCTCTTCATGCGCTTCATACGCGGCGTCGATCAGCTTCACGCCGTGACGATGGTAGAAGTCGCGAGCCTTCTGGTTGTACACGTTGGCCAGGAACGTCAGGTGCGAGTCCGGGTACACCGGCGGCGGGGTGGTTTCAGCTTTGCGGCTGCCGCGTGGGTGAGCGGCGACACGGGCGGCAGTCAGGGCTTCGATCACTTCACGGCGCAGGGATTTGAGCTGTGAGTTGGGGATGAAGAACGCTTGTGGCGCATCGAGTTTGATGTCGGTGGCGTGGTACTGCGTGGTGCCGAGCTGGCCGAGCAGATCGCGCAGTTGCTCCAGCGCCTGCTCGGGCTTGTTGGCAACGCCGAACGGGCCGTCAAGCGTGACGCTGGCGCTGATGCCTTCTTCGCTGGTGGCGGTGAGGTCAAGCTGTTCTTCACGTAAGCGGGCGAGCCAGCTCAACGCCACGCGACGTTCGGAAGAAGTCTTTTGCAGCGCCTGTTGCCAGTTGTGATCGAGGTTGCGATTCAACGGATGGCTCGGGCGCAGCTTGTACAGGCCTTCCGGCATCTCGTTAGGCTCGACGCGATAGCGGTAGCGCTTCTCGCCGTCTTCTTCGAACTCGCCTTTTGGCTCAGCGATGTTGGCGCGGAAACCGACCACTTCCCGTTTGACCAGCACGTTCAAGCCATCACCGTTGGACAGCGGCTCGTGGGTCACGACCTGCATATCACGCTTGCCGACTTTCTCGACCGTGCCCACCGGCAGACCGGTGAACGTCGGCGAGTCAAACGCGCCAATGTCGATCTTGCGATCGGTCACGAAGTAATCGGTGCTGCCGCGATGGAAAGTCTTTTCCGGATCGGGCAGGAAAAAGTGCGCGGTGCGGCCGCTGGAGGCACGGGCCAGGTCCGGGCGATCTTCGAGCACGTCGTCGAGGCGCTGGCGGTAATAGGCGGTGATGTTCTTCACGTAGCCCATGTCTTTGTAGCGACCTTCGATCTTGAACGAACGCACGCCGGCTTCAACCAGGGCCCGGATGTTGGCGCTCTGGTTGTTGTCCTTCATCGACAGCAGGTGTTTTTCGTAGGCAATCACGCCACCCTTTTCATCTTTTAGGGTGTAAGGCAATCGGCAGGCCTGGGAGCAGTCGCCACGGTTGGCGCTGCGGCCGGTCTGCGCGTGGGAAATGTTGCACTGGCCGGAGAATGCCACGCACAGCGCGCCATGAATGAAGAACTCGATCGCAGCGTCGGTTTCGTCGGCGATTGCGCGGATTTCTTGCAGGTTCAGTTCGCGGGCCAGTACCAGTTGCGAGAAACCGGCCTGATCGAGGAACTTCGCCCGCTCCAGGGTGCGGATATCGGTCTGGGTCGAGGCGTGCAGTTCGATCGGCGGAATGTCCAGCTCCATCACGCCCAGATCCTGGACGATCAGCGCATCGACGCCGGCGTCGTATAGCTGATGGATCAGCTTGCGTGCTGGTTCCAGTTCGTTGTCGTGCAGGATCGTATTGATGGTGGTGAAGATGCGCGCATGATACTTGCGGGCGAATTCCACCAGTTCGGCGATTTCGCTGACTTCGTTGCAGGCGTTGTGGCGGGCACCGAAGCTCGGGCCGCCGATGTACACGGCGTCGGCGCCGTGCAGGATCGCCTCACGGGCGATGGCCACATCGCGGGCAGGGCTGAGCAATTCCAGGTGGTGCTTGGGCAAGGACATAGTTTTTTTAGTCAGGCTGTCACGGTTAGTCGCGCATTGTACCTGCGAAATGGCCGACCGGCACCCGTATGCCGATTCAGGTGTATTGAGTCCGCTGGCACAGTTCTGAAAATTCCATAACTGTGGTTTCTATCAGTTGTTTAATCGCCAATATTCAAACACATTCATCGCCCGATAGTCCGGTGTGCGCAGCTGTCTAAATTCCGGTTTGTTAGTTTGGGAATCAAGGGTGCCTGGTCATGAAAAAAACTGAATATTATGCAACGAATGATCTTGATGAAGAAACGCTAAAGGCTGGTACGGCTTGTGCCGTGAGAAATAATGTTTTCGACGTTAAATTCTCAACACCATTTCCGATGGTCGAGGAGGTTTTTCGGCGGCTCAGTTTATATATGAATCATTAAGCGAGGGCACTATCAGCATCATCGGTCGTAGCGCGCCATTGGATGAGTTTGTACAGCTTTCGATTGTGCTTGCGCGATCTATGGAAGATGGCACGTACGAATTCGTTCACTTTGGCGAAGGGGTTTCGGGAGTCTTTGTATCCCATGCCGGCATAATTACCCTTCTCAAAGGCGCAGTTTCTTTCAAGAGAGATAAAGTATCTAAAACAATTGAGGTGGTTTTTGAAACGGACTTCGAATATGACGAAGAGCATTATCATATTTCAAGTGAAAGCGTCTTTCTCAAAGCAACAGGTCCACTTTGAACTCAACGTGCTGCTTTACCCTTGAGGGCGGCGATACATTCAGCGTCGATGTCGCCTGCCCGCAAGCCTTAATGCGCAAACTGCTCATTAAGGAATTTGTGGTGTGATGTCAGGCCTTGGCGGCCATTGCGGTCACTTCCACGCGCATGCCTTCTACGGCCAGCGAGGCAACGCCTACGGCTGCACGAACCGGCCACGGCTTGGCGAAGAAGCGCTTGTAAACCTCGTTGAACGCGGCGCGATCAGCCATATCGGTGAGGTAGATGGTCAGGTGCATGACCCGATCCATCGAACTACCGGCACTTTCCAGGGCAACTTTCAGCGCTTGCAGTGTGCATTCGCTTTGTTCGGTAATGCCACCCAGTTCCAGGTTGCCATCGGCGCGGGTCGGAATCTGGGTGGAGACCATGATCCCGCCGAACGTCGCGACGTCGGAGGAAATGGAGTCGGCGTCCGGATCGGGGGTGAAGGTGATGTTTTGGTTGGCCATGGGAGTCCTTGTCTGAGCGAGTGAATATCGCGGCAGTTTACAGATTCCCTACGGACATGGCCCCTTCAGAGAAAACGTACTGGCAATCCGGATCACACAGGCAGCGTCGCCGCCTCTGCCGCGAGGGCTGACAGGACACTGGGTCGTGTAGCGACGCGGCGACTATAACTGGCGAGGGCCGGCCAGTTTTCTATGTCGATATTGAAGGTTGGTAGCCATGTGAGCACGGTGAACAGATAAGCATCGGCAACTGTGAACGTACCCATCAGATAGTCCTGATCCGAGAGGCTGCCGCTCAGGTAATCCAGACGTTTGAAGAGCTTTTGCCTGAAAACGGTTTTGATCGCTTCCGGGAACTCAGCACTGAACAGCGGGGCGCTGCCACCATGGATTTCGGCGCTGATGAAGTTCAGATGTTCCTGCAACCTCGAGCGCTCCCAGGTGCCGTTGGCCGCTGCCATTGCGTGGCCCGGTGCCTGATCCGCCAGATATTGAAGAATCGCCGGCCCCTCCGTCAGGACCTCACCGTTATCCAGTTCCAGCGCTGCAACGTACCCCTTGGGGTTGATCTTGCGAAAGTCGCGCCCGTCGGCGGTGCATTTGCTCTGGTTATTGACGCGAATCAGTTCGAACGGCAAGCCCAATTCCAGCAGGACAATGTGCGGGGAGAGGGAGCAGGTCATGGGCGCGAAATACAGTTTCATGGCACTTCCTGGCTGAAAGAAGGTGTCAGGATCACTCGTCGTCTCAGGCTTCGCAAAGGTCATTTCGAGTGTTAGCGTATGACAAAATCTCATGGCCATTGAACTTCACATGTTTGCCAGACTTCCTTCTCTCAACGGCTTGAAAGCCTTCGAATCCGCCGCTAGGCACATGAGTTTCACTAGGGCAGCCGAAGAGCTTAACGTCACGCAAACCGCCATCAGTCATCAGATTCGCCGGCTCGAAGAGGCGTTGGACGTGCCTCTGTTTCTGCGCCTCAAGGACGGTTTGGCACTTACTGAGCATGGTCAGGCCTATTTGCCCGGTATCCGTTCGGCATTCCAAGGGCTGCGCTATTCGACCGAACAATTACTGGCGTCGCGCAACAACAGTGTGTTGACCCTCAGTACCTTGGTATCGGTGGCGTCGAAATGGTTATTGCCACGTCTGCCGTCGTTTCAGCAGGCGTATCCCCATATTGATGTTCGGGTCAGCGCCTCCACCGATCTGGTGGATTTTCGCAAGGGCGGCATTGACGCAGCGATTCGTTATGGTCGGGGCGACTGGAAGGGTTTGCGCGCCGACTTCTTGATGTCTGATGAAATATTCCCGGTATGCAGTCCCGCATTGCCTGGCGGGGCGAAGGCCTTGAGCACACCAGCCGATCTTGCGAACCACACGATGCTGCAAGTCAGTGGCATGACCGCCGGAGACTGGAACACCTGGCTCAGTGCCGCCGGTCAGCCAGCGCAACTGGCCGAAGGGCCAAGGTTGACGTTTGATCTGGCGATGATGGCGGTGCAGGCCGCTGTGGACGGGCAAGGCGTATGCATGGGGCGTTCGACCTATGTCGCCGATGATCTGCGAGCAGGGCGACTGGTGGCGCCATTTGCTCTGCGCTTGAAAGATGATTTGGGGTTCTATCTGGTGGCGCCTCATGAAACGGCTGATTCGCAAAAAATAGTGGCCCTCAGGACATGGTTGCTGGCGTCGCAGGACAATAACGTGAGCGGTTCAATGGAGCGTGACCACCCTGCGACTTTCTCCAATCCTGATTCTGTCGAGGGCCCTGTTTAACGCATCAAGCGCGTCGAGAAGGGCTTTGGCCTCCGCTTCTCGACTATCCCCCCAGAGGCGTTCGGCCATTTTGTTCAACGCCTGGATGGCGCGTTCGATGTCTGCGGCTGTTGCGGTCTCTTGAACGACCGGCTGTTTCTTCGGCATTGCGACATCCTCGGCAAGTGCGTGCTATGGAAACGAGATAAAAGGGGTTCGATTGCTAAAGGGTATAACGTGTCGAGCACGAAGGCGTACGCTGATCATGTCATTGCTGCGCCAGGTGTTATGGGTGATGGCACCACAATCAATCCAGTAAGGCGCGAGTGCCTTGGCTGGCTCCTGCTCAAAGGGGTCGACATGCTGTCAAACCTTGAACTGCGCCACATCATCGAATCGGCTTTTTTGCCGCTCTCGTGCACATGTCAGATTGAGCCACAGGGTTATCTTCAGGCGCAGATCCATGACCCTCTATCGGGGCGGATAGAGTTGATGGTCACAGGCATTTCCATCACGTGTCTGAAAGGAAACCAGGCAATAACTGCACTCGTCGATGAAATTCGCGCAGAGCTCAGCCTTGCTCATGAAATGAGAGCGTGGCCGCGTGAAAGGGCGGCGTCCTCATCTCAGGCGTAAAACGGATAGTCGATGTAGCCGCGCTGATCACCACCAAAAAAGCTGCTCGGGTCCGGGGTGTTGAGCGGTAAGCCCTCGTGAATCCGTCGCGGCAGGTCAGGGTTGGCCAGAAAAGGTCTACCGAACGCGATGATGTCGGCGCGACCTGAGATCAGTGCTCGCTCGGCGGACTCGGCGTCATACCCGCCGGCCAGAATCAGAACGCCTTTCCAGGCTTGGCGAAGCTGGGCGATGATCGCGTCCCAGCGCGGGTCGAAGTTTTCGTCCTTGACCGTCCCGACCATCGCAGGCTCCACCAGATGCAGGTAGGCCAGATTCCATTGGTTGAGCATCTCGACGAGATGACCGAACGTAGTCTCGGGTGTGTCATCGCCCATGCCCATGAATCGTCCCATCGGCGTCAGCCGCACACCGACCCGTTCAGCACCTACTTCTTCAGCGACCGCCGCTACCACCTCCAGCAGAAAGCGTGCGCGATTCTCAACGCTGCCGCCGTAATCGTCTTCGCGCTGGTTACTGTTGCTGTTAAGGAATTGATCGAGCAGATAACCATTTCCGGCATGGATTTCCACGCCGTCCATGCCGGCATCCAGCGCGTTGCGCGCCGCTCCAGATACCGTTACCCTTTTCATCGACGATAAAAGTCTTGCCGGGCACGGGTAAGGCGCTGGGCGCGACCGGCAGACCGGCGTCGGGTTGGAAGCTTGGGTGCGAAACCCGCCCGACGTGCCCAGGCAGTGCCAGCAGTTGCATCAACGCGTTGTATTTGCCCAATCATCGTGGATCGAGCCGCATCAATGTGTTTATCGACTTTCTCGTGGAAATCCTCAATCCTGACGCCCCGTCCATAACCAACGCTTGACCGGCTCTATGCGCGAGTGATTATTTTGTCTGGAGCTATTTTATTTGAGCGGGACGAGGTGGTGTTGGAGTGCAGGGCTGCGGAATTGACTGAATAGGTGCTCAAACGGTTCAGAAAGACCGGCTTGACAGTTGCGAATCCCAGAAACGGCAAAACCCTGAATAATCAGGGCTTTGTCGTATAAAGATGGCGGAGGCGGTGGGGTTCGAACGCATGGAACTGCTACCGTCGACTGTTTTCAAGTTCGAATATTAATCCTTATCTTTCAGCAGCTTAGAAGATATTTGTTTCTATTTTGCAGGACTGGTTATGCGACTCACGCTCTCTATAATGAGTCACCGGCCATGCCTAGAGCGCTTGTTATGTCAACTTCCCCTGATCAAAAATTTGCTGTCGTTTTACGCCGTGCTTCAAACTGCGATCTAGAAGATCTGATAGCCATTCGGATTGAGGCCATGCGCGAAAGCCTAGAGCGGCTTGGGCGGTTTGATCCTGATCGCGCGCGCGAACGGTTTCATAGTGGTTTCGACGCTAGCAGCACGCGCCGCATAGAAGTATCAGGTGATATGGTCGGTTTTGTTGTTCTCAAAGACCATCAAAGCGAGCTTCTGCTTGACCACTTGTATGTGATACCTAGCGCCCAAGGAGCAGGGATAGGCACCGAAGTTCTCACTCAGATTTTCAGAGAGGCGGATGAGATCGGACGCCCTATTAAGGTTGGCGCTCTCAAAGAAAGCGCTTCAAATCGCTTTTATATTCGCCATGGTTTCGTATTTGTCGAAAGCGGTGAATTTGATAATTATTATGTCCGCGCCAACAGTAATACCGTTAGTTTGGGTAACTAGGCGAATCTTGATACGGTGACCAGTCAAAGGTTGTACAGCCAGATGGGCATCAACCTGTGCGGCAACAGGTCGGAAATATCACTCGCCCGCTGCGTCGGCAGACGCGTGAGAACGTCTTTCAGATATCGACCTGAGTCATGCATCGTGACTTCGGTGTACGCTTACGCATCGGGCATGTGAAATTGAAGAGCTGCTGCCGCATAAATGGCAACTCGGTTACGTTCCAGTTATCGCCTTCATATCGCTCGTAATCCCATTGGTGACCCGTCTGGCGGAACAAGGATTAGACCGGGTCGGCCTAGTGAAGCTAACTTGAGCGGCGTCCAGTCAGCGCCGGGGCGACGCGATCACGCATGTTCCGCTGCCAACATTGACCTGAACTGAGAAATGATCTTTGAAGATAGCCCGGCCCCTTCGAACACTGCGCAGGTGAAGCTAATGGGTGCAGGGCCTGGAGCAGTTATGATGCGGTCTGCAACCACAGCGACCGGACTGTTTCGATAAAGCGTGCGCCCTTCATAACCTACGGCATTCTGTTGTAAGAAGTCAGCGCTGTTCGAGGTATGAGGAACCGTGTCGAGAAGCCCGGCCCTGGCAAGTGCCAGCGTTCCCCCACAGATACCTGCAATTGTCGCCCCACTTGAGCGACTGGCATGAAGAAAGTCTCGAATATCCGGTGCTTCTGCATGCTCCCAGACCGTTCCTCCAATGATGACAACAACGTCCGGTTTCCAGTCCAGACATTGCTGCAAACTGCTATCAACCGTTACAGCCAATCCGCCCTGCGAGCAGAACTGCCCCGTAGCAGGAGCGAAAAACCTGACGTCGATCCCGTAAAACGGTGACGCAGTTCCAGCAATGAAAGCATATTCCCAGTCCGCAAAACCGGGTGTCAGTATCAAACCCACACGTGCCATCAGTCAGAATCCTCCATGAATGCCAATAACGAATGGCGACAATAAACAGACATCAAGGCTGCTTCGGGTCGGTTGCTGCGCCTTATGATAGGCAGCAATCGGCCAAAAACGGCCTGTCGATAACGCTTGATCAGAACGCCGTCTTCACAACCCTACGCTTCTAGACGGCGAGCAAGTGTACCGCCTTCAGTTTGTCATTGATGCTGCGTTTCACGTACAAACTCGATGAGCGCCTGTAGCGCCGGCGGTACGTGATGCCGGTTGGAATAATGGATAAAAAACCTGCTTGGCAGGGCTTTCCAGTCTTCAAGAATTTCCACCAACTGCCCCTGCGCTATGTACTCCCTTGCCATCTCCTCATACACGTACGCGATCCCGGTACCGTCCTTCGCGGCCTGGATCATCATGGTGTCATCTCCCAGTATCAACGGCCCTGTCACGGTCAGGCGCATGGGCAGGCCTTCGGCAAGACATTCCCATTTGTACAGTTTGCCGCTGGGAAAGCGTCTGCCAATGCAAGCGTGTTCAAGCAGCCTCTGTGGCGTTTCCGGTGTCCCGCACCCCACGAGATAACCGGAGGCAGCAACTGTGACAAATCACCTGGGGAGAGCCCTCCGGGACAGCGACCATTTCACCAGTGAGGATTTCGCCGAAGTGCACGCCGGCATCGAACCCTTTGTCGATGATGTCGCTCAACCCATCGTCAGTCACCAGCTCCACATTGATGCGTGGGTATTGCCTCCCTTCAACCGCCGTATTCAGCCTTGATGCGCGATATCGATGATCAAAACCTGCCTTATTGTGCAACGGCGCAGGTTGGAGTGATTGCCTACTCGACTTTACAATCTGGCCTACCGACCGCAAGCCTGACCCGTGAGCGGATTGCACAGTTGTCCGACGACGACTGGCGAAAATCGCGTAGCGCCGACTTCCAGGAACCTCGCCTCAGCAATAACCTCGCTTTGGTAGAAGTCATGGCAAAGATTGGGGCCAGACATGAGGTCAGTGCGGCGGCCGTAGCCATCGCTTGGGTACTACGTGATCCGGCAGTCACCGGCGGTATCGTAGGCGTACGTCGGCCCGACCTAGTCCATGAATGGATTGAACGATGCCACCAGCATTCGTCTTAGCCACGCTGAAATAGAAGAAATGAGCCCCTATTTACCTGAAGGTAGAGGGACAAATGTACCCAGCAGCGCGGCCTGAGTAACCAATGTCAATCAATTGATACGTTGCTGACATAACCTCTATTGCGGGAGGTAAGGGATGACCGCGAGCGATAGGGATCGCGGCCGACAAAGCAGACACCGCCGGCCCCTTCTGCTTGGCAGCGTGTGATCTCAGGAGTCAGATGATGGCTCCTGGAGATCCTGCCGGTTACCTGGCAGCAACAAACAGTCGAGCCACGAAGATAGCCAGTTGATTCAATAGCTCGCGTCTAGCGGTCTGTAGTTGTTCACACATGACGCTTAAATCTACGTTGGGTACTTCTTCAAAAACCACAAGTACATCCTGAAGGTTGGCATCAATTAGACCTGTGGTCATCGGCTCAAAATACTCGCGAACTCAGATTGGGCCGCAACTCCTGCGCGAGTTCAATTAACGCGCGCAGTCGCGCCGGCACGAAGCGATGGCCCGAGTAGTAGAGCCTCAACCCACCAAACGACGGGCACCACGGGATCAATACCGGCACCAGGGCGCCGCTTGCCAGTTCTTCCTGGATGAACCACTCGGAAATGAAACCAATGCCAAGGCTCAACAACACGGCCTGTTTGATTGCCAGCATTTCGTTGGAGGCGAAGCACACTGGCAGATCCATCTGTACTTTCTGGCCATCGCGCTCCAATTCCCACTGGTATAGGCCACCATGGGCCATGCGCATACCGATACTCCGGTGGGTGAGTAGATCTCGCGGATGCTCGGGCACGCCGTGGCGTTCGAGGTACTCGGGCGTTGCTACCACGAGCATCCGGACGTCACCCGACAGTGCCACGGCAATCATGTCTTGCTGCACAGACTCTGCCAGGCGAATCCCGGCGTCGAAGCCACCGGCGATGATGTCGACCATGCTTGATTCGCTGACGATGTCGATGCGTACTTCGGGATAGCGCTGCGCGTACTGCTTCAATAACGGCTCCAGCAACAAGTAGGCCGCGCCATGCGGTGCATTGATGCGCAATGTGCCGCTGGGTTCATCGGGGCCGACGCTGGCCTCTTCGCCGGCACTTTTGATCTGTGCCAACGCAGGTGCGATGCGTGCCACATAGCGTTGGCCGATGTCCGTGAGGGCAACACTGCGCGTCGAGCGATTGAACAGACGTACCTTCAGGCGTGCTTCCAGACCAGCCACCGCGCTGCTCACGGCGGTAGTGGACATGCCCAATTCCTGTGCAGCGCCGCGAAAACTGCTGCGGCGCGAAACGGCCAGTACGACTTCCAGCTCGGTCATTCCTGATCTGTGCATGGATTGTCCTGAATATAAGGATGGTTCATATGCCAAAGGATGGCTTATCGGATTAATGAACCCTTCATAGACTTCATCACAATGGCTCGATTCAGGCGAGTCATTTTGAGCGAGGAGTCATCATGCAGCGCATTGAACACATCTACATCAACGGCGAGTTCGTTACGCCACACGGTCAGGAATGGTTCGACCTTCATAACCCGAGCACCGAGGAAGTCATTGGTCAGGTTCGGTTGGGCGATGCATTGGACGCACAGCGTGCCATCGCAGCAGCCAAGGCGGCGTTCCCGGCGTGGGCTCGTACAAGCCGGGAAGAACGCATTTCGGTATTGCAACGCATGCACCAGGCCGTGGCGGCAAAGGAGGAAGAACTGCTGGAAGCCATCCTCGTGGAATACGGCGCACCTGCGAATCGCGCGCGCTCGATGGCGACTTACCCGGCCGATGTGATCGCGCAAGCAATCGATGCACTGGAGGCGTTCGATTTTGAGGAGCAGGTCGGCATGGCCAGGGTCATTCTGACGCCCGTGGGCGTTGCCGGTCTGATCACGCCCTGGAACAGCAATGCGGGTTTCATCTGCAACAAGCTGGCCACCGCGCTGGCAGCAGGCTGCACTGCCGTCATCAAGCCAAGCGAGATGAGCGCGTTACAGACGCAGGTCGTGGTCAGTGCGTTGCACGAAGCGGGGCTGCCACCGGGTGTATTCAATATCGTCAACGGGCGAGGCGATGTAGTAGGTGAGGAAATCGCCCGTCATCCCGATGTTGCCAAGATCTCGTTCACGGGGTCGTCCGCTATCGGGCGACATCTGGTAAAAACCGGTGCTGACACCATGAAGCGTGTGACGCTCGAACTTGGCGGCAAGTCGCCCACCGTGGTGCTTGACGATGCGGATTTCCACGCAGTGATGCCGTTAGTAATGCAAACCGGATTTCTCAACAGCGGCCAGGCTTGTATCGCGGGCACTCGCATCCTCGTGCCACGCAGCCGGTTGGCAGAGTTCGAGCGGATTGCGAAGGAGGGTGTCTCACAGATTCTATCGGCTGATCCGCGAAACGCCGACACCGACATAGGCCCGATGGTGAGCCTGAAACAATGGGAGCGGGTGCAGCGCTACATCCGCACTGGCCAGGAAGAAGGCGCGAGGTTGTTGGCAGGTGGCGAAGGTCGCCCGGAAGGCTTGCATGCCGGATGGTTCGTGAAGCCCACGATCTTCACTGATGCCAACAACCGGATGCGCATCGCGCGTGAGGAAATCTTCGGCCCCGTGCTGACGATCATCCCCTACGAGGATGATGCCGATGCGATCAGCATTGCCAACGATACGGACTATGGGCTGAGCGCCCTGGTGCTGGGAAAAAGCTCCGAACGTTGTATGAACGTCGCCCGTCAGATCGATTCGGGACGCGTGCTCATCAACACCTTGGCCCACGAACCACGTGCCCCCTTCGGTGGATTCAAGCAATCAGGACTTGGGCGCGAAATGGGCAAGTGGGGGATGAGCGCGTATCTGGAGCCCAAGACATTACTCAGGTACGACCCGTTGGAATGACTGGGCCAGTGGGGTCCGAAAGGCAGGGTTGCGCAAATGGCAGAAAAGATGCGGAAACGATCCGTGTAGGTCGAAGCAGAAGTCTCAAACCCCAGAAACGACAAAGCCCTGAATAATCAGGGCTTTGTCGTACATAAAATGGCGGAGGCGATGGGATTCGAACTCATGGACCTGTTACAGTCGACGGTTTTCAAGACCGATATGCAAAGCCAATGAAACCGGGGCCTGTAGCCGCTTTCCGTTACGATACGTTTATTTTTTGACACCTCTACAGCCCGCATTCTACAAGGGGCGGATTTTGAGTTTTGTAACGGTTTTTTGGGCTATTTCGATGGCTTGGCAATGGCGCCAATTCGTCGATAGACGCGCTCGGTAATGTCTCCTTTGGTGTGCCCCAAGAGTAGGCTCGCATCGCCGACGTCGAGGATTTCCGACGCCGCTTTCGGCCTGATGTCTCTGAACTGGAAGCCTCCGATTTTCTCCGCCAACTGAACATCGCCTTTTTCTTCAGCTTCTTTCTTGGCCCTTTCTCTGGCGTCGTCCCATCGATCGCGAAGCATCTTCGCGGTCATCCGTTTGCCGCGTGCGCTCACGATCAAATAGCTGCAAATGTGTTGAGCATTGCGCTCAGCCATTTTCCCGATCAACAGGCCCAGACTGTTTGGCTCATCACCGTCAGTCATCTGGATACGCAGCTTTTTGTGTGTCTTGTTCTGCTGCACACCCAAGTAATTTCCCTCGACATCGTCCTTCCTCATGACTAGGACATCTGCGGGTCTTTGCCCGGTCAGATAGGCCAAGTCCATCGCGTCTTTCAGCTCTTGAGCTGCCTTCATGTAAACAGCATCCCAAACCACATCATTTGCGTAATAGTCCCTCGGTGTTTCCTTGTTTTTTCGTACGCCCTGGCAGGGATTTTCTTTGGTGGTCAGTCCCCATTCTCGAGCAATGTTGAAAACGTGGGAGAGGGTGGCAATCTCGCGATTCGCCCGAACCTTGGCGGTCCGCGCGTCGCGGTACCCTGCGATAGTTGCTGGGGTGATTGAGTCGATGGGAGCGCTGTCGAACATCGGCCGAAGCTGCTTGATCTCCGCCAAATTGTCCTTCTGCGTTCGTGCCGCTTTCTTCGATACGATGTCGCGGATATATCGGTCGAAGATGCCTTTCATGGTGCGTAGATCAAGCGGCTTTTCCTTCGCCTCCAGCTCCGCCCATTTGACCCTAGCCAAGTCCAGATCCTTGCCCAGCGGGATCGCCTTGCCTGTCATATCCAGATAGTAATAGGCGATCCAAACCTTTCCGCTTTTTCGTGTTCGTGTCCACTGATACATCCGGGGTGGCAAGTTGCGTGTGTCGGCCTTGCGGGGGCGCATATCAATTCACTCGCGAGTAGTCTGGTGTCCATACCGGTGCAGCCGGCGGCGGGTTCGGATCGGCAACCGTAGGGCTTATCATGCCCAGCTTCATGCGGGCATACATGCGGCCCACTAGTGGGCGCTTGCCGCGACTTTCGACGAATACCCACTGGCGATCAATCAGCCAGCGGCGCTGGTAAGCCCGCGCCTTGTAGCCCGTGAGTGCGGCAAGTTCCTCGTCGGAGAGGATTTCGGTTTCCATGAGGTATTGCTCCATGCCGCGCGTGGCGGCAGAAGGTGGTTATTCGGTAGGGTTACCGCGGGATGAGTTCGGCGGGGACTTTCACAGTGGCGCCGCGCTTGGCGAACACCACGGCGAGGAACACGGTGATGGTTCTGGATTCGCCTGGCTGCCGGTTGAACGGATCTTTGGTGAGGTCGGCCGGCCACGGGTGCCGGTGACTAACATCGACCCAGACGCCGCACTTCGTTATCAATTGCTCGGTGTCGGGCAGGTTGAAGAGCTGCAACTGGCCGGTACTGGGCTGCTGCTCACCCTCGATCGCGTTGATTGCTCAGTCCAGCGCCGTGCCGGTCAGTTCTCGGTGCGGACGCTGACCATACGGTTCATCGACGGCTATCCTCACCGATTGATTCGATGTCAAGCGGGTAGGCTTTCATGGCGCCACCTCGCGGCGTGCCCACTGCACATAGGGGCCGTCCTCGCTGTCGCAGATACCCATCAAGAACCACTCTGGCCCCGGCGATTCAGGCTCCCAGCCGTTACAGTGACAGGCACCATCTTCATAGGGATGGCTATCGAGATCGTCACTCAGGTGCCAGCCTTTCAGCCGGAGACCTTGTTCCTTTGTCCAGGCGGTGTATGGCGCAGGGTCTTCGCCTTCTCCAAAGCTCGGGATGTTGGGGTGATACCACCAGCCATCCGCATCGCGCTTGACCTCGACCGGTCCGAATGGCGTGCTGCCGCTGTGCGCGTTGCATGGAGTGACGTAAAGCACGTCGGAGTAGTGTCCGCCGCCAGAGCTAAATTCCATCTTGCAGCCGCACTTGGCCGGCCCACCGTTTACGAAAGTGATCTTTTGTTCGGGCATGACTTCGTCCTTGCCGCTATAGCGGCTATCAAATTCACATGAGAGAGAGGTATCGTTGCCGCCATTAAAAAATGGAGGTGGGAAGTGGTCGTTCACGGAGTCGAGTATCGGTTTTGCTGCGCTTCAAGCGTTGTTGAAGGACACGATGGCCTTGCGCTTGAATGCTGGAGAGGTAACAACGGGCTGTTATTTGAGATCTTTCGAAATGACGAGACACTCCGTTTTGAAGTGACCCTGTTCGTAGAGAATGTACCGCTTGAGCTGCTTGAATACGCCGTACCAATCGCCCGAGAACGCTTAGGGGATTTTGTTCCTTATCACTGACACTTCGTCCTTGCCGCTATAGCGGCTGACTTTGAAGGGGGAGGGAGTTGGGGCTAGACTCAGAGAATTTCCTATGGAAGGCGAAACCTGTTATGAGTAGAAAAAATGGCTATTTGATTTTTTGCTACTGTTGTCTAGTTTTTTCTGCTGGAATAATTTTTGGTTTTATTTTCTCTAAGGATGGTGGATTTGGGTTCGTGGCATTTCTTAGTGCGGCGTCTAGCCTAGCTACAATCGCCGCATCTTTAACTGCGATATATGCTTTGCATGCATGGTATCCACAATTTAAACATGCGGAAAAATATAAACTAGTTAAGGAGTTTCAGTTTGTTGCGTCAAAGTCGGACTTGTTGCGAGACTTTATCGAGTCCCTTCGGGCCAAACTGATCGAAACGATCAACGCCGAACTTTACGGAGAGGCTATTCCGAGCACTCCGTTGCCTGATAATGAGATGAGGGCTTGGTGGCGCCACATGGACTCATTGCAGTACGCGTGGCGGAACATGTGCGATATACTTACCGATGAAGAAACGAAACTGTTTTCTACTTCTCCGGGAATTATCGACAACCTTACGAAAGATCTCGTGAGCGAATTATTGGATTTGGCCTATGAAGAAAAGGATGAAAAGCGTCGGTGGAAACTGACCCGCCGCGCAGCAAACGGCACGGAAATGATCGGTACGAAGTATCAGGATCTTGAAAACAGCTCACGCTTACTGCTGAAAAAACTGGCGTCTTAATTACAGATCCCATAGTTTCATGAACGCTCATCACCTTCAGTCTGCTAAATGCTACGGCCGTTCCTGCCGCAGCGCTTCCTGAACTGCCTCGACAACGCGCTGCAGGTATGTGAATTCGTGGTTTTCCTCGATAGCCTTGTCGCCGACGGGGTAATGCCACTCATCACCGAAAAGCTCGGTTAGCAACTTGCTGTGATGCCAGCATCCGTTTGGTGACTCAACGCTGCGCAGAATATCGATGTCGTGCCAGAGCTCGCGGGCTTCACCCTTGCAGAGCTCATCCAGCTCCCAGTCGTGTCGGCCGGTCTGTTGCCTGCGGCGCTGGACGATGCACTTTTTCGCGAAGGCGTGAAGAGCGCTCCCGCTGAATCGCGTGCTGCTGATACCGCGATCGAGGCAGTTCAGGACGTAGTGCCAATCACAGTCGGCCACGAACTCGGCCACCGTGCGCGGGCCCATACCACCCCAGTAGGCGCTCCAGCTGTTGTCCCAGCAGTTGATCGTGATCTTGCCTTGGGCGGTCTGATACCTCGGGTCGAATTCAGTAGGGCAGTCGCGGCGGCCGAAGTCCTCGAGTAACACGGTAATCGCGTCGAGACGCGGCGCGCCGGTGATCACGAGCTTGGTCACAGTCGAGCGCTCGACCTTCAGCGGCTCGGCCGGCTTGTTTTCTGTGGGCATGGGGATACCTCGGAAGTATGATGCCACATTGATGGATCATAATTAGATGTGGAGTTGGAGATGAAGTACGAAACATCAGTTGTTTATCTTGAACAAGTCCCAAAAATAATCGTTGATGCAGGTTTCGATTGGGCAACTTTTTGGAGTTTCTCTGCGACTATCGCTATTTTCATCTTGGGTACATATCTTACGATTCGGAATTTCCGTAAAACTATTATTAGCCAAGAGGCGGTTGCACAGAAAAACTTTGAGTTGCAAAGGAAATTAATTGAGACTCAAGAACTTTCAGCGAAGCAAAATTTTGATTTGCAAAGAGAGACTATATCTGGTCAGGATGAAGCCGCAAAGCAGGCTTTTGAAGTTCAAAAAGAAATGATCGCTAGCCAGGAGCGCGTGGCTAGTCAAGCCTCGCTGAAGAGTAGTAGGCAAAATTGGATCAATGATCTTAGGGGCACGACGGCCTTATTTATAGCGGCTGCCCTTAATGTAAATCGTCTAAATGTTTATTGGGAGTCTACCCAGTCAGCTATCAGCATGCGTGGAGGTGTAATAGATTTTTCAAATATGGACAGACTACGTTCAGAGTGGTCGACTTCACATGTACAGGCAGTTAAGGAACTTGTTAGTCTGAAGGCTAAGGTGGAGCTTTTACTGAACCCGGAGGAAATAGATTCAAAGCAGCTTATGAATGCGGTCAACGAATTATATAGCGAATGTGATAAAGCAGGCGGCCCCGCTAAGGAGATTGCAAATAATGTAGTTAACTGGTGTCAGCACATTCTCAAAGAGGAATGGGAGAAGGCAAAGGCGGGTAAATAGGCGCGACTACTTTTACGAGCTGATATCACCTCGCCGGCTGGCGTGGTTCGTAGAAGTGGGGAGGCGCTATGCTGAGCTCATACCTTTGTGAGCATACTCAGATGGCCAGGTGCAAAAAATGTGATGAAGAACTTCGGTTCGATCTGGATGACAGCAAGGATCAAATCGAAATTCGCTGCCCAAAATGCGGTGCCCAGCATGTGATTCGCTGGGTCGCATCTTCACCGGGAATTCCGGGCGAACAGTTTGAGGTCCAATTGGTCGACGGAGGTGGATTTGACCATGGCAACGGGTAAGGCCCACAAGCAGTAAGTGAGGACGGGTCAAGCGGTTACGGATAGCGTTAGAGTTTCGTCGCCGCCGCGCGCAATGCCTGCGTGCAGATCCACCCTGCGGCCGGCGAGCATTCCCGCGATTTGCGCATTCAGGTCGATATCGACGTCACGCGCTTTGCGGGCTTTGCCCACGCCTTTGTTAGCGAGGTACTCGGTGATCAGTGCCTTGTCTTGCGCTTCGACGGCGATGATGTCGCGGCCTTCGCTTGCTGAAGGGATATCGTCTTCGCCTTTTGGAACAAGGGCACTCAGCTTTCCGTAAACCTCGTTGACCCATGCCAGGGCAAAGTGGTCGCCTGCAGTTTCGGCTGAGTACGAGCTGCGGTGCACGCCTGCACGCACCGAAGCGACGTATTCCTTGCGGGCAAATTTCAGCTTTGTCAGCAGCGCCTCGAACGCATACAACGCAATGTGCTGGGCAGGTGTCACTCCGACGAAGGAGGTGCGGGCGATGATCCGATCCTTCTCCTTGCAGTACCGGCGACCGTACAGCGAGGTGCATCCGAACACATGGGCAACTGCACCACTCAGGTTCCGCTCCCAAGAGGGAAGACGTTCAGCACGCGAAAATTGCGACTCGACTTCACCGACGTCGCTCAACTTCACATCCATTTCGGTCAGGCGGTACTCGCGCATCAGCGCCTGGGCCTGCCGGAGCGCCGTGGCAGCCTCGTTCTCGTTGGCGCTCTGGGCCAGTGCCAGGCAGTGCTTGATCTTGCGGATCGCGCGCTCGAGTTTCTTTTCGTCGATCTGTTGTGCGGACATATGGGATCCTCGCCGGCTGGCGTGATTCGTAGAAGTGGGGTATTTGTGTTTGGCCCGGCATGGGGCCGGATCAGGGAGTGTTTATGGGGCTTTACAAATACGTGACGGTAGGCACAGCAAAAAGGATATTGAAAGGAAGCATAAAATTTACCCAGCCAGGCGCCTTCAACGATCCATTTGAGCTATTGCCACAGTTCTTCGTCGCGGCAGATACAATTGAACACACGAGAAACCTGTCCTTTTGTGTGTTGAGTCCAAGAAGATCAGGATTAGATCGCGGACATATACCCGGTGATGAAAAAGATAGAAGCGACTTTCAGGCAAGAAATATCGTGTCAACGTTGAATCAAACGGTTGGTATTTTGTGCCTAAGTCGCAATGCAGAAAGCCTCCTTATGTGGGCGCACTACGCAGGGGAGTACTCGGGAGCACTGATTGAATTCGATGAAAATCATGAGTTCTTCAACGGATTAAATCCGGTCAAATATCAGAAGCGAAGGCCAGTTTTCAATCTTTCAGATTTTTATGATCGAGTCGTTCCTATTTCTGATCTATGTGTGAAATCCAATGCGTGGGCTTATGAGAAAGAAGTAAGACTCGTCAGGGCTACAAAAGACCTGCAACTCGCTGGTGAAGGTGATGGAAAATATCCAGTGATGACAATGGGGCTTCCGCTTGAATGTATTAAGTCTGTATATATTGGCGAGAGGATGAAAGTTGAAGATCAGAAGGATATTTGGAAACTGGTCAAAAACACCAATATATCCTTGAGCTTGGCCGCAGTCGCAAATTGGGATTATTCATTTAGGTATGACCAAATAAAGTTTTCTGGATCTCTCCTCGGGTCTCCTATGATCACGCCTCGAACAGCACATATTTTTAAGGATGAGCCCGGTGAGTTTGGTGAAGTGGCCAGGTGGCTAATCAGAAATCATGAAATGTCTGTATTCGTGAACAAGACATGCTGAACCATTCAGCCACCCTCTGAGCCTGTCGCGGCAAACTCCTTAAGCTGCCGCGACCACTTTTCCTTAACTACGATTTCCGGTCGCGACATGCTTGCGAAGCGTCCTGACTCGGTGGCGGGGGCTGCGGCCAGATTGATGATCAGCGTCGACACCGTCTCCTGCCATTCTTCAAAGCCGTGGCGTTCGCCCAGCACCTGAAGCGCATCATCGAGCGCTTTCGAAACAATCAGCGTGCGCTTCTCGGCGCCGATCCGTTCCAGCAAAGCCTTCTCCTTGGCGCGCTTGTCCCGCTGTAGCTGCGCATTGTCTTTGGCCATGGCCTACCTCTTCAATTCCGCTGGCTGGCAAGTCACCGGATGTTGTATGTATGCTCTTAGTTCACACTGGCAGGAGACCGACATGAGGTTGCAGAGCGATGTAGATGCGCTAGCGGCTATCGAAGAGGACGCTAAAGCGATGCTGAAACGGATAGGGCTGCCGGACGACGCGGTGGAGCTTGAGGTGGTCGTGTTCCTTCGCGAGGTGATCGACCTGGCCACCTACATGGAGTCGGCGCATCGGCTGGTTGAGGTGCCGAACTCTCGATAAGACTGTGTGCTGCAAATAATCACAAAACTGGCGAGCTGATCCTCTATATGCCTTACTGCGAGCTCACCAGAGAAGGAGTAAGCGCATGTCGTTCAAGATTGATCGTTCAGGTTTTGACAAGCTCAGGAAGAACATCGAGACGCTGGCTGCCACCAAGGAAGTAAAGTTAGGGGAAATGATGAACCCCGAATTCATTTCCTCGCATAGCTCGTTCGCAAATCTCGAAGATTTAATCAATGGCTCTGGGTTCAAGGTCGAAACAGCAGAGGATTTCAAAGCCATTCCTGATGCTGACTGGGATGTTTTCATTAAGGAAAACACCGATTTCGAGAACTGGCAGGAGATGCAGGTTGCCGCTCACAGAGATTACGTGGCGGGCGTCATGGGCAAGGGCTTGAAAAAGTAGCTTTGTATCTGAGCCTTGCGGGTTAGATCTCGACGCCCGTCCTGGCGAAACGCTCAAGCTGTCGCGACTGGTTTTCGTTGGGTACGAACACCGGTCGCGACATTCTGACGCAGCGTTCCGACTCTTCTGCCGGCGCTGCGGCCAGATTGATGATGAACGTCGACACCGTCTCCTGCCATTCCTCGAAGCCGTGACGCTCGCCGAGGATCTGAAGTGCGTCATCGAGCGCTTTCGAAACAATCAGCGATCGCTTCTCGGCGCCGATCCGATCGAGCAGCGCCTTCTCCTTGGCGCGCTTGTCCTTCTGCAATTCCGCGTTGCTCTTGGCCATGCCCTACCTCTTCAATTCCGCTGGCCGGCAAGTTCCGCCAGGTCTGTCGGCGGCGTGTAGTCGCCCGGTTACTGATGCGTTTCATGAGTTGAACTTGAATCCGTTCTCGCTGGCTATCAGCGCAACCCGCTTGACGTGCATGTTCAGTGTCTTCGCGGTCTCGCTTATGGTCTTGTCAGCTTCGGCCAGCTCGCGCACCTTCGGGGCGATCTTGTTGCGCTCGACGCGCAGACGGTCGTGGTGAGGTGTGGATGCCAGCTTTGGATCGCCAGTGACGCCACTGGGGATTTGCTGAGCCTTACCGCCGGAACCGAAGTACTGATCAAGTTGCTGGTTCAGGTTGTCGAGCAACTGGTCTCGTGGGTTTGGCATTGGTGCACCGATCAATGCACACCTTCCGCCAGGCGATTGGCCTGCTTTTCGAATGCGATCGCCATGTTCAGCGCGACCTGATAATTGAAGCGGAAGGCCTTTGTCTTGCCGGTGACCAGGTCAACGATGTGGTAGGCATTGCCGACCGTCCTCACCTGAAAGCGCACCTTCTTATCCGACGCTGCCAGACCAGCGAGGCGGGCGAACTCTCCACGGGCTGCGTGGGTGCGAACAAACAAGGCGTTGAGAACATCCCGGCGCTGTTGCATCAGTGGGTGCATTTCGACCTGAGCAATTTCTGTTGCGTGCTTCATGGTTGATTACCTATCGGTTGTCATCCCGAGCAGCCCTCGCTTGAAGGCTGCTCAGTGATGCTGTCCGTCCTATTGCCGCCGGGAAGGGCGGGGCGCATTGCATGCCGGGTTACTCACACGGTTAAGGCGTTTCACCATCGAGCAGCCGTCCAGGTTGTTCCTGTCGTTGGCAGGCTTTCGGGCCTGTCTGCTCGCCGGTCGCCGGTAGAGGCAATGCGGTCTGTTGGTTTGTTTGTTGCGCTTACTGTTAAAGAGCGGTGGTGCTTCGCAGTGGCTGTGTGTCGCTGCGATGGGCTAACAATACCTCCGGTATTTCTGGTGGTCAATACCGCCGGTCATGTATTTTTCAGCAGACATGAAAAAACCGCTCAGCGGCGGGTTTCGGATCGGATGAGGAAGGAGGAAGCCCGGCACTAAGCCGAGCCTCTAAAATGCTTTAAGGAGTTAAGAGGTAGAAGTGTCCCAGTCGAACCACTGAGCAGTCAGGCGCTTGAACCAGCCCAGCTGGCTAACATTTTTGTCCGCTTCCTCCTTAGGATATAAGGCTCGAATTACATCGTTTCTGGCGAGAATCTCAAGAGCTGGGAGCGTTGGTGGCTCGTCTGCCTCAATCCTGCGGATACGGCTCTTGTACTCTCGAATCTTGGAGGCTTGGGAGGAGGGATCATCTAGAAACATCTCCGCCTCAATATCTAGGTAGCGTTTGCGCAAGTCATTATGTAGCCACGCCCTCTGCCCAGTGCCAACCACCAAGTCGACTGCCGAAGCGGCTGTTACCAAAAGCGCCGCCGCACCTGTCACGTACGCACTTGCCCCGGCAATTAATGACGTTACTGCGGCTGAGCCAAAGATGATGCCGATAAAAGCAGTGAACCGACCCCAGCGAAGGAAAAAAGCCCCCCTTCGCATGTGGTATCGGATATTGCGCTGTACATAAAAACTAAGCTCGTGAAGCTCAATTTTAAGGCTATCGGCATCTTCCATCTTCAGTTCCCTTTAGGTGGGCGCGGGACGGGTCGGCTCTCCGATATAGTATTCGGGCCGTTACCACGGTCACTTTTGCTCCAACCATCATTTGTGTGAACAGGTCTGCTTGGTGGCTGTGCAGGTTTCGGTGCTGGTGGATTTTTAGGCTTGTCACTCATACCAGTCTAGCTCCTTTTATATTGATCTTTTGCCATGTTGCAGGTCACATGACGGCGACTGGTATTAGAGCATCCCGCCGCGCCAAACCACGCGTCCGATGATGCGGACTTCGTTTATTTCACCGTCACGCAGAATCTCATCGCCGTACCGCGCCTTGTCAGAGTTGTCGCTACGGATGATCCAGCCCTCGATGTCCGACTTCACCAGACGCTTCACGATCGTGCCTTTGGTGGCGCTTTGCATGGCGAAGATGTGGCCATCTTTCGGCTCAATACTCGACTCATCCACTAGCAGGACGTCGCCGTCGTTGATGGTTGGCTCCATGCTGTGCCCGCTCGCATAGATGACGTCCAGATGCCGCTGGCTCAGGTTGTTCGCCCGTAGCCAAGACGACTTGAACGCCATGACGCCACGAATCTCTACGTGAGGGTTTTCTTCGCCGGTACCAGCTGATCCCTGAGCAGTGAGCTGGAGAACGCCGGTGTAACTAGGATCATCCTTAAGATTAAATCCTCGCGGAGGGATTCGTGTATCAATCGCATGATCAGCTGCCGTCGGACGACGATCGGGTAGGGCGGATGTCATTTTCTCGATTTGAGCTGCGAGGGTTGGGCTGATATCGGATACCGGCACCTCAAGCGCCCTAGCAAAAACTACCGCTGCATTAACACTCAGCGCCGTGCGGCCATTCATAAAATGGCTCACAGCGCCTTGGGTTACCCCGTCTCCCAGCTCGGATGCGAGCTTTTCCTGGGTGAGCTTCAGCTCCCCACGTTTCGCTTGGAATATGGATTTCAAGCGCGCGCTGTCTTGCAGCTGCCATTCGGATAGCGGAAGCCGTCGGGAGTCTTTTTTCATACGGTGATCTTATTACCCACGGTATTAATTATACCAATATCGCCGGTATTGACTGCATACAATACCGGCGGTCATACTTGCGACGGACAACCATACTGAGGACGTCGCCATGCGCCGTATCCCACTTTCTGAATTCGCCAAAGAGCACGGTCATACCAAGGCTGCGCAAATGCTTGGTTGCACCCAGGGTGCGCTGAGCAAGGCAATCCGCGTCGGGCGAGACGTATCGGTGACTCTTGAGGACGACGGCAGGCTCTCCGCGCTGGAGCAGCGCCCCTTCCCGTCGCAAAAGAGCGTCGCTTACGTCCTTGATCATTCGATAAGCAAATGATCGCGCCGCTGGTCGCGCAAAGCCACGTAACAATTTTCGAGGTGTGACATGCAGGAGTTGATGAGGGCGATCTATGACGTGGTTGACGACCATGGCACCAAGAAAATCGCCGAAGGCGCGGACTTCAAGTCGCGGACGCTTCTTTCCCAGAAGGCAAACCCGGACTACGACACCCACCGCATGAACGTGGAAGAGCTACATCGGATCATGAAGTTCACCCAAGACTTCCGTCCGCTCAAAGCATGGGCGGAGGCGTTCGGTTTCGAGCTGGCTCCGAAGAAAAAGCCGGAAGGCATCAATCTCAACGCCGCACTTCTTCGACTGCATGCCGACCTTGCTGACGTTACTCGCCTTGCGTTCGACGCACAGGCTGATGGGCGCGTCTGCTCGGTCGAGAAAACGAGCCTGCTCAAGGAGGCGGAGGAAGTGATCGTCAGCCTGGAAGTATTCAAGCAGTCCGTGAAGGCAGCCTGAATAGCAGACACAAAAAAGCCGACGGAGAAGGTCGGCTGATTCGCAAAACTAGAGAGGCCCGATTATGCAGAGCCAAACCAATTCAATCAACACCCCAAACCATGTCATGACACCTTTTACGAATTCTCAAATTGTGTCGCAACACCCGATCACCCACCAATCTGCCGCAATGCTCGCCGCCCTGATGGTGAGTTCCCAGTACTCGCGCGCGGCGAAGTCTCAATTCAGCCGAAAATGCCTTGATCACCTGAAGGCATCGCTGGCTTCTGTCCAGGATGTTTCTGCATGAGCACCATCATCATGAGCGCGTGCTGGCCTCTGCAGGGTATGAGCGGCCCGCAAAAGGCTGTGCTCATATCGCTGGCAGATAATGCTAACGACGAGGGCGTCTGCTGGCCTTCGGTTGCCCGTATTTCGGAGCGAACCTGCCTTGCTGAACGGACAGTCCAAACTGCAATCAAGTGGCTGGGGCAGGTTGGGTTGCTGTCAGTTCGTGAGCGAATGGGTCGTTCGACAATGTACACCCTAACCCCAGCAGCATATGCACCCCCGCGAGAGTCGCACCCCGCAGCAGCTGCACCATCACCCCCGCAGCTCACTACAGAAACCCCCGCAGCAGCTGCACCCAGAACCGTAATAGAACCATCAAGTGAACCGTCACCTCTTGTCGGCGATGAGCAAACGCCGAAAGTCTCGAAGACGAAATGCCCGACTCAGGCAATCGTGGACTTGTTCAACAAGACCATTCCCGAGTTTCCTCGCGTCGTGATGTTGACCAAGGATCGTATCGCCAAGATCGGTGCTCGCTGGAACGAAAGCGAAGTCCATCAGGATTTGCAGTTCTGGGCTGAGTACTTCGCTTTGGTGCGTTCGAGCAAGTTCCTGATGGGGGAGGTATCCGCTTCCGGGGGTACTCCGTTCCGCTGCAACTTCGACTGGCTGATTGCACCGAGCAACTTCGTTAAGGTCGTCGAGGGTAACTACCATGCGTGACCCTCACAGCATCGAGGCTGAACACGGCCTGCTGGGCGCCATGATGCAGCGCCCAGATCTGATCGATACGCTTTGCGAAGACTTGTCCGCAGAGGCGTTTTACTTCCCGGCAAACGCCGATCTGTATCGCAGCATTATGGCTATCCGTTCGGCTGGTCAGGCGGTTGACTTCCTGACTGTGGGTAATCACGTCGGTTCGATGGACGACGGCAGTCCGGCATTCGCCTATTGCGCCGAAATCGTCAGAAACACTCCGAGCATTGCTAACGCCAGAACATACGCCCAGATCGTTCGTGAACGGGCTATTGACCGGGCGCTCTACGACCTTGGCAGCCAGGCGATGGAAATATCCCAGGGCAGCGAGGACACGCAGGCGAAGATCGCCGCTGTTCAGGCTGCAGCCATGGCGATTGATTGCGGTTCGGGTGATGACGACATCGTCAAGGTGGGGGACGTATTGGTCGACCAGATCGAGGTCTGGCAGGAACGCCATGATCGTCATTGTCGCGGTGAAACGCTGATCGGTCTATCGACCGGCCTGAAAGATTTGGATGAAAAGCTGGGTGGCTTGCAGCCAGATCACCTGTACATCGTTGCCGGCCGTCCTGCCATGGGCAAGACCACGCTCGCCATGGGGTTCTCAATCGATGCGGCGGTGCGCCAGAACAAGTCAGCGCTCGTCATCAGCCTTGAGATGAACAAAGGTCAACTGGTGGACCGGGCTACGGCTTCCGAGGGGCGCATTCCACTAACGCTGGTGAAAAACGGAACCGCCTGCGAGACACACGGCACTGAACTACAGGCCGCTGCCGGGGTTCTTCGCCGCGCTCCGCTGTACATCGCTGACCGAGCTGGCTCGTCAATTGGACGCATCCGTTCGCTCGCTCGCCGCCACAAAATGCGTTACGGCCTGGACTTGCTGATGATCGATTACCTGCAACTGGTGGAAGGCGAGGGCGGCAACCGAACCGAAGAGGTCAGTAGCATAAGCCGCGGCTGCAAGTTGCTCGCCAAGGAACTAAGCATCCCCGTTGTGTTGCTCAGCCAGCTCTCCCGTAAATGCGAGGAGCGTCCGAACAAGCGCCCAATCCCTTCTGATTTGAGGGAGTCCGGAGCCATTGAGCAGGACGCCGATGTGATCCTGTTCGTGTATCGCGACGAGGTCTATCACGAAAACACCGAAGCCAAAGGCATTGCCGAAATAATCATCGGCAAGGGGCGCGACATCGAGATGGGCACTGTCCGCACTGCGTTTATTGGTCAATTCAACCGTTTCGAAAATCTTGCTGCTGGGTGGAAGCCAGAGCCTGTCGAGCAGCCGGAAAAAGTCACCAGCCTAGCCAGCCGTTACCGCAAAAAGGATTCGTTTTGATGAATACAAGGCGACTCGCTGCTCCCGACCCGTCCACCTACCGTTTCGCGGTGTTCTGCTGCTCGTTCAAGGTTGACCTGAGTTCTCCGCCGGATCACGCACTGGCATTGTTCGCGGATGAGGCCATGGCGAGGCGTTACGGCGCATGGATGTGGCCGGGCACCTACGAAGTCGTCGACGTCACGACGGGGAGACCGCCATGCGCGTGACCTCGAAGAAGCTCCGCGCCTCCGCCAACGGCCAAGAATGCACCGTCCGGATGCCGGGAATCTGCAACCACAATCCAGAAACCACCGTGCTCGCGCACTTGCCGTGCGGGCAGAAAGGCATGGGAATGAAAGGTTTCGACACCGTGGCGGTGTACGCCTGCTGCGCCTGTCACGACGTTATCGACGGCCGCGCCGCCGGCGAAATCGATTGGCGGGACATGCCGCGAGCTATCGCCGAAACCCACGAAGCCCTGATCAGGGCTGGAATTCTCACCGTGAAGGGGGCCGCATGAGTACCGCCGCGGTGAAGATCACCGAAGCTGAGATCAAGCGCCAAGTGGCCGGCACCGTAAAGGACGTACGCGACATCGAGAATAAGGGCCTGTACCTGCGCTTCAACAAGGCTCGAACCGGTGGCTCGTGGTACCTGGTGTTGAAGGGCAAGTGGAATCCCATCGGCACGTTCCCCGAGCTGACTCACAAACAGGTTGTAGCGGCGCTGCCGTCGCTTCGGCTGCGTCTGGCCGCCGGGGAGGGCGCGAGCCTGTCGAAGTGGAACGCTGTTGGCGAACTGCTGGACTGGTTCGCTGATCGCATGTCGCGCGATCGTAATCTGTCGACCAAACGCAAAAACACCGGCGCCTCGATCATCAAGTGCCACCTGAAACCGCGCCTCGGCGAGCTGCCCCTGATCGGTATCGACAAGGCAGCTCTCGACACCCTGCTGATGTGGCCGCTGCAGGAGACAGTTTCCATCGACTACGTGCGTTCCGCGTTCCAGCTATTGGCCTTGTCATTCCGACAGGCGGCCAAGCTGGGGTTGATCACGCCCAACCCGATGGCAGCGATCCGGTTCAACGACTTCTCTAAAGCAAAGGTCGGCATCAAGCCGTCCCGTCTGCGCGGCGTTCAGTTGGAAGGCCTGCTCGGGCAACTGGCCGAAGTCATGAGCACCGCGTCGCTGGATTCGATGCTCGCACTGATGATGCTCTGCCATGGCACGCGGATCGGTGAAACCCGGATGGCGCGCTGGTCGCACATCAGCCTGGCCGAACGCGAATGGTTCATCCCGGCCGAGAACACGAAAACCGGTGTCGAGCATCACCTGCCTCTGACCGAGCAAGTATGCACGCTGCTGACCCGGTATCGAGAAGGCCAATACGCTCGAGGCTATGACGGCCAGTGCCTGTTCCCGGCACGTAATGGCAAGGCGCTGGGCGAGGCTCAGGGCTGCGCAGTGTTTCGTCGACTGGGGCAGGGCGATTGGACCAGCCACGACCTGCGCAAGGTGGCGCGCACCGGTTGGGCAGACCTTGGCATCGATCACCTGATTGGTGAGCTGCTGATCAACCACGCGATGGGCCATAACGTGAAGGTTTACATCCAGTCGGACGTGATGAGCCGCAAGCGTGATGCCCTCGAGCAGTGGCACGCGCATCTAGATCAGAAAGGCTTTGCAGCGATTCATGGATTGACCGGCTTTAGATTTGAAGATTCCGGTAATTCGCTGCAAGCCACAGACCATAAGGCCTGCAAGGCCATTGAAGAAACAACCATAGGCGAGGTTTTAAATCATGCAGAAAAGGCGAGTGCCTGACTTTAAGCGAGAGCGGATCGAGCTGGAGCCTTGTTCGATCTGCGCGGGAAAAGCGGTGGTGGAAGGGCTGTTTTATGAGCTGGTTTGCGCTGACTGCAACGGTTCAGGTTGGGTTATTCAGGGTAGCAATATGGTGCTTTCTACCGACGAGTTGGTCACCCAATTAAGTTTCAAATTACAGAGTGCTCAGCGTGAAATTTCAGTACTGAAAGGTTCGCCATCGACGAGCGAGTCACAGAGCCCATATGAACGATCTAACCGCCTAGGGGCGGGCGGCACAAATTACACAGGGGATTGAAGGGAATGATGATTCGTAAGCCAGCTGGACGACCATTGGGAGATACCGAATACCTACTTGAACAGTGGGGATGGTGGAGGATGGATGGAATGGGAGTACCTGGTTTCACTTCTCCGACATTCGCTCTAATGCGCCAAGCTATGCCAGAAATTGCGTCGAGCAGAAATTATTGTATTTCCGATGATTGGGCGCTAGCGATTGACAATGCCGTTGCCAAGCTTGCTCGCCGTGATCAACAAATGGGTGACATCATATGGCTTTACTACGGCGCAAAATGGGCAATGGCCAAAGTCGGCAAGCATTATGGAATCAGCGAAGGTAAAGCGAGGGAACTCGCTAGGGCGGGAGCCGCCTGGATTGATTGTGCTTTGATCGTGGCTCGTGAGGCAGCCTGACCTTCCAGTTGCCGAGCATGCTCGGCAACTGGATCAATATTTAATTAGAAACTTTTGAGTCGTTATTCTTGTTTTGAGCTTTTTGAGTTATTTGTTCAACTTTTTCTGCGACGACTAAATATAAGTTTGTCGAAAACATTCCCACTACGATGGCGACCAGCGCCATGGTATAAAAATCATGTGCAGTATTTATTGTGTGGTCAGTCGGGATATTGGCTTTTTCTAAATGGGGTGCAATGATTGAGATGAGAACTCCACTCTTTATCCCTATCCAAGAAAATGTTGCCATTAGTCCTGAGGAGATCAGTAAGTTTCCTTTAAGCTCTGGCTGTACAGTCGCTATTAATATTCGCGCCGCGGCACCGACAATGCCGAGCAGAAAAGGGATGACCAATAAAATCAGTGCGTTCAAAGCTTGGTTGACGACTGTTAGAGTATCTTCGTCAATTTTGTAAATCGTTGGGTTTCTAATGGAGACAAACATTAAGATCATAAGTGCTGTTATGATTACGCATGACGTAAACATCGTCCTGCGAAAGTTTTCGAGGCCTTTACGGCGGGAAATTTCATACAGCTCGTCTTTAACGCGCTGCTCTTCTATGATTTGTCTCAATCTACGATCGTGGAAGGCAGATTCGCTGTCGTCAGTTGTCTTATTTTCAGGCTTGCCTTTTTCAGGTTGCTTAGGCTGTGACGACTGTTCTGATTTTGAGTTGTTTGCATTGTCAGTGTTAGGGAAATCGGCGACATTGCTCTCTTGTTGAATGTCTTTTTCGCTCATTGCTAATCCGTGTTTGTGCTAAGTATTCCGTTTCAAATGGTGTTGGCTACCATTTGGCCTGAACAGCATTATGACGCTTTTCCGCGCGGAATAGATGTGTTTTTATGGGAGCGTGAACTGCTGTGAGCGCAGCAAGACGCTTTCAAAACCCGGCCATCGAGTCGGGTTTTTTTTGCCTATTTATAAGCCATGCCAACGAGCGGGGCTTTTCAGTTTTCGGCCCCATGCCTGGCTCTTTGCTCTGGCGGACGACAGAGACATGGAGGCCGAACCTATTTGAGGACTACAGATGAGCACGGAGCAACAAACTCTCGCGGATGTACCCCTATGGTTATTGATACTGCTGAGCATGGCTGGCCTGTCGGGGGAAATGCTGAGAGCGTCAGGAAGCGATCTAGGTCTACAGCAGATTCTTCAACGCGTAGCGCTACGGTTTCTCGCGTCCGGTCTTCTGGGAATGGCCACTTTGCTGCTAGCAATGGCTCTCTGGAACAACCTCTATCTGGCTGCGGGATTGGGCATCGTCATTGCGGTAATTGGCGCCGATGTAGCCGGTGGTTTGTACACCCAGTTCTTGGCAAAGAAGGCAGGCGTTCAAGTCGACGAGTAAGTCGCTGACAATCAATTATTCCAAGGAGATCGGCCAATGCAGGTCAGCGTGATAGGCGATGACGTGAAGGCATTGTGGGTCGAAAGTGAGGCCGGCGGCCTAACGGGACCGTCTTACCGCCGGGGACCCTGGGGCTTTTCGAGGGGTACGGGGTCGGAAACCCGCGGGAAAGCGTTAGCCACAGGGCTGGAAAGTTAGTTGACAGCAGTTGACAGGTTGACAAGGAATGCCGGGTTTTCAGCGACAGAGTTCGCGTGATCCGAACAGTGTGTTTTTAGTGAAGTCCCCCCGGTTCTATTGGGCTGTAGGCCTTTTTGCGCCCTGTTCAGATTCTCGAACAGCAGCCCCGGCGCAATGGTCAGAAGGCTTGTCAACTAAGCCGGGTTAGTTGACAGGCTTGATAAGCCACGACGATGGAGGCCGCATGGCTTTTGTAACTCGCAAGGAGTACTGCGAGCTGAAGGGGTGGTCCAGGCAGTACGTCGGCAAGCTGGTCAAGAATCAACGACTGGTTCTGAATGCTGCCGGGCAGATTGATGTGGATGCCAGCGAGAAGCTTCTGGCTATGACGAGCGACCCGAGCAAGGCCGCCGTCGCCGCTCGACATGAGCGCAATCGCCCGAAGCGGGGTGATCAGCCACCGCTGGAAATAGTCATTGCAGACTTTGTAGATGACCCCTCTGAACAGGCGCCCGACTTTCAAAAGTCGCGCGCGCTTCGTGAGCACTACCTGTCGCTTCAGGAAAAAAACAACTTCCTTAAAGCCCAAGGCACCTTGGTAGAGCGCAAAGCGGTCGAAGATGCGGCCTATAACGCCGGTCGCTTGCTGCGCGATCTTTTGCTTGGAATGGCGCCACAGCTAGCGCCTGAACTGGCCTCGATGTCTGATCCATGGCAAATCGAAAAGCGTCTGACGGCCGCTTTACGACAAACACTGGAAGATGCTGAGCGGCTGTCTACAGCAGATCTAGAACAAGCCATTACCCCGAGCTAACCCTATGTCCTTAGAAATGTCGAACGGTGCGACGGTGTACCGCGAAGCGTATTTCCGTGGGCAGCGTCCAGAGCCAGATGTCTGGATTGATCAGTGGGCCGACGAGTACATGCGCATCCCGCGCGACACGGGTGCGGCCGAGCCTGGTCAATACCACACTTCGCGTACCCCTTATGCGCGTGAGCCAATGCGCTGTCTGTCACCAGCCCACCCGTGCAAGCGCGTGGTGACCATGGTGGCCTCGCAGTTGATGAAAACGCAGATCGCCTTGAACTGGATCGGCGGCCTGATCCATATGGCCCCGTCCAACATCCTCACGTTGTTGCCCAGTCTGGGGTTGGCCAAGCGGGTATCGTCGCGGATTGGTAAAACCATCAAGGCCACGCCGGTTCTGCGTGAGCGCGTGGCGTCTAACCGCTCGCGAGATGCGCGCAACACGATGGACACGAAGGAATTCGAGGGTGGTTCGCTGTACATCACCACGGCCGGTTCTGCGGCCAACCTGGCGGAGCTTTCCGCGCGCTACATCTATGGCGACGAGGTTGATCGCTGGAGTGTGGACGTGGGTGAGGAGGGCGACCCGGTCGAACTGGCCGAGACTCGCGGCAGTACTTTCGGCCGTAACGCCAAGTTTTATTTTTCTAGTTCGCCGACGATCAGGGGGGCGTCACGGATCGCTGATCTGTTTGAGGTCAGCGATCAGCGTTACTACTACGTCCCATGCCCAACCTGTGAACACATGCAGGTTCTGGAGTGGGAGCGTTTGCATTACTCGGCGGATTATCAGGTTGTGCATTACCAATGTGCCGGCCCCGACTGCGACGTGCTGATCGAAGAGCGCTATAAGGGCGAGATGCTGGCGAAAGGGGAGTGGCGAGCGCACACCCAAGGCGATGGCGAAACCATTGGTTTTAACTTGAATGCGTTGTACTCGCCGCCCGGCTGGACCGGTTGGGCCTCGTTGGCCAAGCAATTCGAGAAGGCTAAAAAGGCTCAGGCCAAAGGCGATCTGGAGCCGATGCAGGTGTTTTATAACACTCGTCTGGCCAAGGTCTGGGATAGCGCTCAGGAGCAAACCTCGGCCGATGTGCTGAAGGATCGGGCGCGGCTGGAAAACTACGGGCTTGGCTCAATGCCCGACGGCGTGTTGATGCTGACCGCTTCTGTTGACACCCAAGCCAACCGCCTGGAACTGATGGTGATGGGTTGGGGGGCCAGCATGGAGCGCTGGGTGGTCGACTTTCAGGTGATCTCCGGCGACCCCGCAGATGAGCGCACCTGGGCGGCGCTGGATGAGTTGCTCAAGGCCCGTTACCGACACCCTTGTGGTGCTGAGCTGATGATCATGGCGACTGCGGTCGACTCCGGTGGTAACCATACGGATGAGGTTTATCAGTTCTGTCGTATGCGCCGATGGCGCAGCGTGTTCGCCATCAAGGGGGCGAGCAAGCGGGGCCGACCGGTGATCGCGCAGCGACCTTCGATGGTCGACGTGACATGGAAGGGCCTCACTGAACGGCATGGCGCCGAGCTTTGGATTGTTGGTACCGACACGGCGAAGGACTGGATCTACAACCGCTATGTGTTCGACACCGGACCGGGAACGCTGCACTTTGCCAACGATCTGCCGGATGACTTTTTCGCCCAGTGCGTGGCTGAGCGAAAAATCACCCGTTACGTCAGGGGGCATAAACGCATCGAATGGACCAAGGGCAAATCCGAGCGCAACGAAGCGCTCGATCTGTTGGTGTACAACCTGGCCATGGCCCATTACCTCGGCATCAATCGCTACCAAGATCACGATTGGACGCGGATTCGGAAGGCGATCTACGAGTCGGTTTCGGGCGATAGCAGCCAACCCGTTCAGAGCGAACGGCTCAGTCGGCCAGTCGTAACACCGGCAGCACCACAGGCGCCGCAACCAGCCGTGAAATCACGTCCGACAACCGCTCCCCCACAACGCCGCAGTTCCACCAGTGGCTACCTGAAGAGACGCTGATATGTCATTTACGAAAAAGCACCTCGACGCGGTTGAGGCGGCCATTGCTCGCGGTGAAAAAACTGTGCGCTATACCGACCGTACCGTGGAATACCGCACGGTCGATGAGCTGCTGAAGGCGCGCGAAGAAATACGCTCGTCGCTGGCCAGCGCCGCCGGGCCGCGCTCGCGCGTGGTTCGGCTGTTCCACGCAGGGAAGGGGGTCTGATGGCCCGCCATTTTCCGACTCTGACCCGTAATGGATTTGTGCTGCCGTCCAACATCAAAGCCAGTTACGAAGGCGCTGGTGAGGGCCGCCGATCCACTGGCTGGGACGCTCCCGACAACGGGATCAACAGTATCAACACCCCGGCACTGCGCAATTTGCGCTCGCGCTCCCGGGCAGCGGTTCGCAATGATCCGTATGCCTTCAACGTGATCGACAAGCGCGTCAGCAACCTGATCGGCACCGGCATCACCCCTCGGCCAGCGACCGATGATGATGCCCTGCGCAAGCTGCTGCAGGAGCTGTGGAGCGATTGGGTTGATGAATCTGATGCGGATGACCGCACCGACTTTTACGGCCAGCAGGCGCTGGTGGCGCGCACGGTGGAAACATCGGGTGAATGCTTTGTTCGCTTGCGTCCTCGCAGTCTGGACGAAGGCTTGGCGGTTCCGCTGCAGTTGCAGATTCTGGCGCCGGAGTTCGTGCCGCACGACAAATTCGAGAGCACCAAGAACGGCAACGTCATCCGCGCCGGCATCGAGTTCACGCCCGGCGGCAAGCGGGTAGCGTATTGGATGTACCTGTCGCACCCGCGTGATGCGGCCTCGTTGAACGCCGGCTACAACCAGCTAGTGCGCGTCCCGGCCGCACAGGTGCTGCACATCTTCGAACCGGTCGAACCTGGCCAGTTGCGCGGTGTGCCGCGATTGTCGCCGGTTCTGAAACGGCTGCGCAGTCTCGACAACTACGACGACGCGGTGCTGTTCCGTCAGGAGGTGGCCAACCTGTTCGCCGGTTTCATCAAGCGCCCGTCGCCTGACTCGGGTCCGGCGCCACGCGATCCGGTCACCGGCGCGTTATTGGATCTGGACCGCGACGGCTTCACGCCCATGGTTGCGCTCGAACCCGGCACCATGCAGGAACTCGGTCCGGGCGAAGAGGTGGAATTTTCCAAACCGCCGGACGCGGGCAACAACTACCCGGACTTCATGCGTCAGCAGTTGATGGCTGCAGCGGCGGGTAGCGGTACGCCTTACGAGATCCTCACCGGCGACATGCGCGGAATCAACGACCGAGCATTACGGGTGGTGCTCAACGAGTTTCGGCGCCGCCTGGAACAACTGCAATTCAGCGTGTACGTCCATCAACTTTGCCGCCCGGTGCGGGCCGCGTGGATGGACATGGCGGTGCTGTCGGGTGTTCTGGTGCTGGATGATTACACACAGAAGCGCCGCCAGTACCTTCGCACTCGCTGGGTACCGCAAGGCTGGGCCTATATCCAGCCGGTTCAGGACGTACAAGCACGAGCGATGGAGGTGAGAGCCGGTTTTTCGTCGCGCAGCGAGATGGTCTTGCGCACAGGCTACGACGCCGAAACGGTCGATCTGGAAAACGCCGCCGATCTGGCGCGGGCCACAAAACTGGGTCTCAACTACAACACCCTGGATTCCGTCGAAGACACCGACGACAAGGAGCAACCATGAGCAAGAGCGCGAAACCGCGTATTTACAACCGCGCCGGCAAACGCGTCGAGGTCAAGGACAAGACCTGGTACGCCGTTCATGCCAGCGGCGAGGCCACCGAGCGAGTGATCGAGGTTTTCGTTTATGGCGAGATCGGCGCGTGGGGCATCACTGCCAATCAGTTCGTGCAGGATCTGCGCGCCATGGATGATGGTGTGTCACCGGTGGTGGCCGCGTTCAACAGCATCGGCGGCGATCTGTTCGACGGTCTGGCCATGCACAACGCGCTGTCGCGGCTGGGAGAGCGCTGCACCGGACGGATCGATGCGCTCGCCGCCAGTGCCGCCAGTGTTGCCGTATGCGGTGCGCACCGGGTGGTGATCGCTTCCAACGCGATGTTGATGATCCACAATCCATGGACTTACGCCGCCGGTGATGCTGAAGACTTCCGCAAGGTCGCCGACGTCCTCGACCAGACCATGGAAGCGATTATCGCGGCCTATAAGGCCAAAGCGCCGGACATCGACGAGGTCGAACTGCGGCGCCTGGTGGCGGCTGAAACCTGGCTGACCGCCAACGAAGCGGTGGCATTGGGGCTGGCCGATGAAGTGGGCGACGGCGTCAAGGTCAAAGCCTGTCTTGGTCAAGGCGCGGTACTGCAACGATTCCAGAACGCACCGGCTGATTTGCTGGCCCAGCTCGACGAGCCACCTGAAGCGGATCCGGATCTTGATCCTGTCGATCCGCCGCTGGTGCCGCCTGTAGTCGACTCGGCCAAGTTGGCATTGATGGTCACTCAGCGCTGCACGGCGGCGGGCATCAGCAACCTGATCGAGCCGCTGCTCAAGTCCACCCAGCTTGAAAGCGAAAAGGTCGTTTTAGCCGGTCTGGCACGCGCCAAGGCGGTAAACGACCTCTGCGTGGCCGCGCGGTTGCCGGAATTCAGCGCCGAGTATGTCGCGGCAGGTCTGGACGAGGCGGCGGTGCGGGCGCGTCTGTTCGACAAGATTGTCACCAGCGGCAAAGGCTTTGAAATCGACAACAGTCTGCCGCTGGCAGATGACCCAGCGCCCAAGGTGCTGGCCAAACAACCTGACCCCAACTCGATTTGGGCTGCTCGCCAAGCGGCCCAAACTGGAACCGCGCAAAGCGCGAAAGGAGTACGAGCATGACCATCAAAAAGGAACCGATGCACGCAGGTGAATTCCTGCTGTCCGAAGGCGCCGGAAATATTTCGCGGGAAACGATCAATGTCGCCGCCGGCCCGGCACTGAATTCGGGCCAAGTCCTCGGTCTGGTGACGGCCACGGGCGAGTTTGCGCCGTATGATCCGGCCGCCGAAGACGGCACCCAATCTGCTGTCGCGATCCTTTACGGGCCGTTGGGCGAGTCGGACATCGTGCGCCGTGGTCGCGCGGTGGCACGCATGGCTGAGGTCAGCGAAGCGCACCTGACAGGGCTGGATCCTGAGGCCGAAAAAGATCTGGCCGCTCATTTCCTGATCGTCCGCTAAGACGTTTCCTTCTTTCATATGCATCCCGCCGCGTGCGGGATTTTTCGTTTCTGGAGAGTACCCATGGCCGATATCGCCATTTTTGAAGACGAAGCGTTTACCGTTACCTCGCTGACCGCTGCACTCAATGATCAACCCTACCTGCCGGGCCGCATCAGCGCCCTGGGCCTGTTTCGCGAGGAAGGCATTACCACCCTGACCGTGCAGATTGAAAAGGACGGTGACACCCTGGCACTGGTGCCGGCCGGTGAGCGCGGTGGTTCTGGCCTGGTGGTTGCTGCGAGCAAGCGCAACCTGATCCCGTTCAACACCGTTCACCTGCCGGAGCGTTTCACGATCAAGGCGGATGAGATCCAAGGCATCCGCGCCTTCGGCACTCGCACCGAGCTGCAGGCGGTGCAGGACGTGGTCAATGCGCGCCTGGCTAAGGCGCGTCGTCAGTTGGACGCCACGCATGAGTTCCAGCGCATGGGCGCACTCAACGGCCAGATTCTCGACGCTGATGGCTCGACGGTGCTGCTGGACTTGTATGAGCGCTTCGGTGTGCAGCGTCAGAAGATGTCCATGGGGCTGACTAAGGCCGATACCGAGCTGCGCGTCATGTGCGGTGAGGCGCTGGACATGCAGGAGGATGCGCTGGGCAGCGTGACCAGTACCGGTTCGCGCGCTTTCTGCGGCAAGAACTTCTGGAACAAGCTGATTGTTCATAAGTCGGTCAAAGAGACCTACCTCAACAGTCAGCAAGCGGCAGCTCTGCCGGCGACGCCCGGGAAAGCTTCGAGTTCGGCGGCATCATCTGGGAGCGCTATCGTGGCAAGGTCGCCGGCGTTTCCTTCGTCCATGACGACAAGGCGCTGCTGGTTCCCGAAGGCGTGCCCGATCTGTACATCTCGGTGTTCGCGCCGGCTGATTACATGGAAACGGTCAACACTCAGGGCATTCCGTACTACAGCATGATTGAACCGCTGCCCTTCAACAAAGGCATGGCCGGTGAGGCGCAGTCGAACCCACTGCATCTTTGCACTCGACCGCGTGCCCAAGTCCTGCTGGAACTCTGACCGTGGGCTTTCGCGATCTGATCGCCGACGTCGACGCGGTGGTGTTCGAAACGCTGGGCGATACGGCGCGGATCGAGGGTCGCGAAGAGCCAGTGTTCGGCATGTTTGCCGCGCCCTGGCTGCAACCCAAGTTCGGCAAGCTCAACACCGGTTTGCGCGAGCCGCGCTTCGAGATCCGCGTCAGCGATTCGCAGGGCCTGGAACAGGGCATGCTGGTCAGCGTCGACTTGCCTGCCTTGGACGGCGGCGGTGACTACGACCTGATTCAGCTCGAACCGAGCGGTGACGGGCTGGTCGCCCTGATTCTGAGGTTGCGGCCGTGAGCGTCGGCAGCTATTTCAAACCCTCGGCCGGGGGCGGGATGATCTCTATCCAGTCCTCGGCCGCAGATTTTCAGGCGTTCCAGGACTTTGCCAAGGTGGTGCCGAAAGCGGCTGCTGCGGCGCATCGGCGCGCGATCAACAAGACGTTGGGAAGGTTGCGCACGCACATCGCCCGAGGCGTCAGCCGGTCAGAGCGCATTGCCTTAGCAGCGGTGCGTCAGCGGTTGCGCAGCTATCCAGTTTCCGGCGCGGCCGCGAGCGGCAAACTGTGGTTCGGGTTGAACAGCATCGAGTCCAGCCGGATCGGCCGGGCGCGGCAGACCGGGAGCGGTGTGTCGGTGGCGGGGCGGCGTTACGAAGGTGCCTTTCTCAAGAAGGTCTACGGCAACAAGCCCGACATCTGGATCCGCACAGCCAGCAAGCATTTCAACGGGGACGACTACCCGGATAGCACGGTGTCCCCCGGTCGCGGGCCGAGTTCGGGTTGGGTCGCCGAAAACGGCAGTCGTTTCCCGCTGGCCAAGGCCAAGGTGTCGCTCGAGCAAGCCCGGCCGCATTTCGACAGCTGGGTCAAAAAGGCAGACGAGATCCTGTTGGCGATTCTCAAACAAGAACTCAACTTTGAGCTGCAGAAATACCTCAAGAGGATTGGCAATGTCTGACGAACCGTTCAGCCTGGACCAACTTTATCGGGCGGTAGAACAGCATCTGCTTACCCACTTGCCGGGCGTGCAGGCCGTCACAGCATGGCCAGACATTAAGGATCGCGTGTTGCTGCCAGCGGTGTTTCTAGAGGTGGCCGAGATCGAGCCGGGTACCGATATCGGCACCGGCGAAACCTCGCTGGTCTGCAAGTTCGAGGCTCGGATCATTGTTGACCCGATCAAGCCGCACCATCATCAACAGGCCGTGCAATTGGCGACCCAGCTGGCGGTGCTGCTGCGTGCGCAGACGTGGGGGTTGGCAGTTGACCCCGCCGAGTTTGTGCAATCGCTGCAGGACTGGACGCAGCCGCACCTGGATGGATACACGGTGTGGCTGGTGGAGTGGACACAGCAGGTTTATCTGGGTCTTGAAGAATGGCCGTGGCCAGATGATCCACCCGGCGAATTGCAATTAGGCGACTATGCGGTTGAGGTCGTCGTCGATCCGGAGCCTGCGCCATGAGTTACGCGAGCGCCCAACATGACCGCATGATCGCGGGGGCGGTCAAGGCTTGCTACGTGGTCGCGGTGGATCTGTCTGCATCGCCGCCAGTGTGTCGGGTCTCGGATGGTAGCGACTGGGTCAGCGCATGGGTGCGTTGGCACAGCATCGCCGCCGGCAAAGCCCGACATTGGCGGGCGCCATCCTTGGGCGAGCAGGGCAGCTTGATCAGTCCCAGCGGTGACGTATCGCAAGGCACGTTCGTGCCGGGCCTGTACGGAAATGCCGGTCCACCACCGGACAACCGCGATCATGTCGAGGTCTGGCGTTTTGATGACGGCGGGTCGCTGGTCTACGACTGGCAGGCCAAGTCTTACACCATCACCCTGCCGAGTGGCACGGTGGCGATCAAGGTCGGCAGCACGGACATTGTCGTTACGGATAACGCGGTAACGGTAAAGTCGGGAACGATCGATCTTGAGGCAACCGTAAACATCAAGGGGCCGGTCAATATCGACGGTGCGTTATCCGTAACGGGCAACATCGACGGCGCTGGCAATATCATGGCCGCCGGCAACAGCGACAACCACCACAAGCATTAACCCAAACATTCATCCAGCCCGCCGCGTGCGGGTTTTTTGTGCCTGGAGAAAAACGAATGGCCAAGATCAATGATCAGTCGGTCGAAGAGCAATTACCGTCGACGATTCGTCAGCCCGTTACCGTTCAACCGCGAACGCCCGATCTGCTGCTGAAGTTTCGCGACAAGCTCTATACCTCGCGCACCCTGTGCATCCCTGGAACGGATCGCACCTTGGCGGTGGCCAAGCACACGGTCGAGGTGTCGGCGTCCGATGAACAGGCTGTCAGCTTCCTGAAGACGCATCCCGAACTTGAACCGCTGGAGTGACCTAGATGATCGGAATGGATCGCCACACCGGCAAGCCCATTTCCGGCATCGAGCATCTGCGGCAATCCATCCCCGACATTCTGAGCACGCCGCTGGGTAGCCGGCGGCACCGGCCCGAATACGGTAGCAAGGTGCGGCGGTTTATCGACCTGCCCGTTAACAAGGGTTGGATCAGCGCCGTGCAGGCTGAAGTCGCCCGCGCGCTGGGTCGCTGGGAGCCGCGTTTGAAGCTGGATCAGGTGAGCGTCGTTTCGGTCATCGGCGGGCAAATCAATCTGAAAATCGCCGGGCGGTACCAAGGCGACAGCGTCACGCTGGAGGTGGCCGTATGAGTATCGTGGATTTGTCGTCGCTGCCGGCCCCGACTGTGCTGGAGCCGTTGGACTTCGAAGAGACTTATCAGGATGGGCTAGGGGTCTTTCGCGGTTACATGGGCGACAACTGGACGGCCGCCCTTGAAAGCGATCCAGTGGTGAAGGTGATCGAGGTCGGTGCCTATATCAAGGTCGGCAACCGCGCCCGGGTCAATGATGGCGCTAAGGCTCTGTTGCTGGCACACGCGATTGGCAGTGACCTCGATCACTTGGGGGCAAACGTCAATCTGAAACGCCTGGTTATTCAGGCAGCGGATCTGCAAGCGGTTCCGCCGGTGCCTGAGGTCAAGGAGGAAGATGATCCGTTTCGCGAGCGCATCCAGTTGGCCTATGAAGGGCTGACCACGGCCGGCCCGCGTAACAGCTACATCCTGCACGCGCGCAACGCCTCCGGGTTGGTGGCGGACGCGTCGGCCGAAAGTCCGGCGCCTTGTTACGTTACGGTAACGGTGCTGAGTTCTGAGGGGGATGGGCGCGGCGTGGCCAGTCCTGAGTTGCTGGCGACGGTGCGGACGGCGCTGAATGATGACGATGTGCGGCCGGTTGGCGATCGCGTCACAGTGAAAAGTGCGGAAATCATTGATTACCGCATTGAAGCCATTCTGCATATGGCCGGCGCTGGCCCCGAGATGGATGCCAGTTTGGCCGAAGCCAAAGCCCGCTTGGCGGCGTGGATCAATCCACGCAAGCGGCTGGGAGTTGAGGTGGCCCGTTCGGCGATCGATGCTCAATTGCACGTTGCCGGCGTTTCCCGGGTGGAGTTGCCCGGCTGGGTCGACTTGGCCCCGACCAAGGAGCAGGCGGCGTACTGCATGGATTACACCGTGACGATGGCGGGCTGACATGAAGAGCCTACTGCCGATCAATAGCACGCAACTGGAACGGGCCATGGAGGCCGCGTTCTTCGAAAAAACCATTATTCCGTTGCGCGACTTGTACAACGCCGATACCTGCCCGGTGCATCTGCTGCCGCATCTGGCGTGGGCGTGGTCAGTTGATCGCTGGGATTATCGGTGGTCTGAAGCGACCAAACGCGCGGCCATCAAAGCGTCTTTCTACATCCACAAGCACAAGGGCACGATCGGCGCGCTGCGCCGGGTGGTCGAGCCGCTGGGCTATCTCATTGAGATTGTCGAGTGGTTCCAGACCGTGCCCGAAGGCGTGCCGGGCACCTTCGCCCTGAAGGTCGGCGTTCTCGACACCGGTATCACCGAGGAAATGTATCAGGAGCTAGAGCGCCTGATCGACGACGCCAAACCCGTCACGCGGCACCTGACCGGGCTGGCGATCAGCCTGGAAACCCAAGGCAATCTGAATATTGCCGTGTCCCTCTTTGAGGGCGACGAAATCGACGTTTACCCACCCGTCATGCGTGACATTGAGGTCACCGGCAGCTTTGGCGTGGTCGGTCGCGAACACACCATAGACACCCTGGACGTTTATTATGATTGATGCGAATTCGCAGTTTTTCGCGATCCTCACGAACGTGGGGATGGCCAAGCAGGCGAACGCCGACGCGCTCGGCATTCCCTGGCTGATCACGCAAATGGGCGTCGGCGATGCCAACCCGGCCGGTGTGGAAAACCCGGCCAACCCGGTTCCGTCTCCGACGCAATCCAAGCTAATCAACGAGTGGCGGCGCAAGCCACTCAACCAACTGAAGATCGACCCAGTTAATCCGGCGGTGATCATCGCCGAGCAGGTTATACCGGCCGATGAGGGCGGTAAGTGGATTCGAGAAATCGGCCTCTACGATGCAGACGGGGATCTGGTGGCAGTGGCCAACTGCGCGCCGAGCTTCAAGCCGCTGCTGTCGCAAGGCTCGGGCCGCACGCAAATCGTGCGGATGAATTTCATCGTCACCAGCACCGGCAACATCACGCTCAAGATCGACCCGGCGATTGTTCTGGCCTCGCGCGCTTACGTCGACGCGGCCATTCTGGAGGTGTTGCCGAAGAACAAAACACCGGGTCAGTGGACGCGGGTTAAGACCAACGATCGCGGAATTGTGGTGGAGGGTGACAACCCGGACACGCTGGCCAAGATGGGCATTAAGGACAGCTACACCAAGGCCGAGGTTGAGGCGATGATCGCGCAGGCTTCAGCGCTGCCAGTGGGGGCCACGGTGGCGTTTCCGGTGGATAAGGTTGCGCCCGGGTTTCTGGAGTTGGACGGCAGTGTCAAAAGCATTGCCGTCTATCCCGATTTGGCGGCATTCCTCGGCACGGCGTTCAACAAAGGCGACGAGGGCGCCGGTAATTTCCGCTTGCCGGAATCGCGCGGTGAGTTCCTGCGGGGCTGGGATCATGGGCGCGGTGTAGATCCGGGTCGGGCCATCGGCAGTGCGCAAATTGGCAGTTACCTTCCGGGCGACAACAACATCGCCGACGAAATCATTTATGTCCATGATTCGACCGATAAGGCTGGTCTCGGGTGGGATGCCTTCACTGGGAATCCAGCAGCCGGTACCGTCAGATATTCGGGAACAATGACAGGGACTACGCCAAATCCGAACCCGATTGGCAGTCATGGGGGCGCCGCCCGCCCGCGCAACTTGGCGGTCATCTGGTGCATTAAGGCGTGGAACGCGCCTATCAATCAGGGAAATATCGACATTGCGGCGCTCGCGGCGTTGGCGACGCAGGCCACCGAAATCAAGCTAGGTACGGCAAAGATTGCGACCCAGGCGCAGACCGAAGCCGGTACTGACGACGCAACGATTGTCACTCCGAAGAAGCTTCTTTTTGGATTCTCTATTCTTCTGGCGGCCATAGGTTACATCGTGTTCCCTAAGTGGCTCGGCGGATTAAAAATTCAATGGGGTACTCAGGCTCTAAACGGCGTAGTAAGTGGGACAGTAACGTTCCCGCTGGCTTTTGACGTCGCCGCCTACTACTTCAACCCAATCAAGCAATCGAACGATGGTCGACGAGTTGCTGCAATGGGCGCGACAAAACTCAATGTGGCTGTTTACGGGTGGGGGTCGACCGGAACAGCAGCAATGATCGACACGTTTAGCTGGCTGGCAGTGGGGATTTAACGATGAAATATGCAACGTTTGACGAATCCGGATCCCTTCTTGGCCGTTATGACTCGTTTGTTCACCGAGCCATCCCGGATGATGCTGTCGAGATTCCAGAAAATGTGTACTTCCAAACGATTCGGGAAACTGACGGTGTTTGGCGAATGGTTGATGGTGAGCTGATCAAGGAACCATTTCCCAAAATCCTACCGGCCTATGCGCAGTTGGTGGCCGCTGAGCGCTTCAAGCGCGAAGCAATTGGCGTAGAGGTCGAGGGTATGCAGATCGAGACGACTCGCGACAGCCAGGCTCTTATTGCGAGTACCGGATTGTCCGCCGTCCTCGATCCCGACTACCGCTGCAACTTCAAGACGGTGACCGGCTTTGTCGAGATCGGATCGGCGCAGATTATCGCCATCGCCAAGGCTGTTCGGGCGCATGTGCAAGCCTGCTTTGATCGCGAGCTGACGCTGTTGCGCGCGATCGAGTCGGGCGAGTATCACGACGACATGCTGTCGCAAGGCTGGCCGGAACCCTCGCTGCCTGATCCGGCAGAGCAGCAATAGACGCCCCGCACTGACGGGGCGTTTTCTTTTCCGTTACGCGTAACACGAACACCCTCACAGCCTCGCGGATGCGGGGCTTTTTAGTTTCTGGAGATTGGACTTTATGAGTTTCTTTCACGGCGTTACGACCACCGAAATCAAGACCGGGGCGCGCACCATCTCGCTGCCGTCGTCCTCGATCATTGGTCTGTGCGACACCTTCACCCCTGGCGTTCTCGGCGGCGGCACCGCCCTAGCCGGTGAGTTGAAATTGATCACCACCGAGCGCGAAGCCATTGCCGCCTTTGGCCCCGACTCGGCGATCACCAAGGCCTGTCAGGCGATCTATGTCAAAGCCAAGGCGGTGATCGTCGCCATTGGCGTGCCCAAGCTGGAAGACGCCGCGCTGCAAACCTCGGCGATCATCGGCGGCGTCCTGGCCTCCGGTCAGCGTACCGGCTTGCAGGCGTTGATTGACGGCAAAAGTTTGTTCAACGCACAGCCGCGGCTGCTGATCGCACCGGGTCATACCGCGACTCAGGCGGTGGCCACGGCCATCGACAGCGTGGCGCAGAAGCTGCGCGCGATTGGCATCATCGACGGCCCGGGTACGACCGATGAGGCCGCCATGGCCTACGCCGATAACTTCGGCAGTCGCAACCTGTACATGGTCGACCCGGGTGTGAAGTATTGGGACACCGTCACCAGCTCGACAGTCGACGCGCCCGGCTCGGCTTGGGCGGCGGGTCTGTTTGCCTGGACGGATGCCGAATACGGTTTTTGGGCCTCGCCGTCGAACAAGGAATTGACTGGCATCACCGGCACCGGCCGCGCGGTCGAGTACCTGGACGGCGACGAGACTTGCCGGGCAAACCTGCTCAATAACGCGAATATCACCACGATCATTCGCGACGACGGTTATCGCCTATGGGGCAACCGCACGCTGTCGAGCGACCCGAAATGGGCGTTCGTCACCCGCGTGCGCACGTTGTTCATTCTCATGGATGCGGTGCAGGCCGGGCACAAGTGGGCGGTCGATCGCTCGATCACCAAGACCTACGTCAGCGACGTGACCAACGGCCTCAACGCGTTCATGGGCGACCTGAAAGCCCAGGGCGCGATCATCAACTTTGAAGTGTTCCCGGACACCGAACTGAACACGGCGAGCCAGATCGCTCAGGGCAAGGTGTATTGGCGTATCCGTTTCACCGACGTACCGCCGGCAGAAAACCCGAATTTCCTTTTCGAAGTCACCGATCAATGGATGACCGAAGTGCTTGAAGCAGCCTAAGGGGGCTTAGTAAATGATTCCTCAGACTTTGTTTAACACCAACCTGTTCGTTGACGGCGTGAACTTCTCCGGCGACGTGCCAAGCCTGACCCTGCCTAAGCTGACCACCAAGACGGACGAGTATCGCGGTGGTGGCATGGCCGGCCCCGTCGAGATGGATCAGGGGCTTGAAAAAATGGAAGCGTCCTTTGTCACCAAGGGCGTGCGCCGCGAGTCGCTGAAATACTTCGGCTTGTCCGATGGTACGGCGTTCAACGCCACGTTCCGAGGTGCCTTTAAAGGCTTGAAGGGCGCGACCACAGCGGTGGTGGCCACCTTGCGCGGGCGCCTCAAAGAGGTCGACCTGGGCGACTGGAAGGCCGGTGATGCGGCCGAAATCAAACACGCCATTGCGGTCACTTACTACAAGCTCGAAATCGACGGGCGCCTGATGTACGAGATCGACATGGTCGCCGGCATTCAAGTGATCGACGGCAAAGACCAACTGGCGGAAGTGCGCGCCGCACTCGGCCTCTAAAGGAATAGAACACATGACTCAAGCCACTGATAAAACCCTGCCGGTCTGGCTGTCGCTCAGCGCAACCGGTGCTGTCGTGACCCTCTCGCGCCCAAGCGCTGCCAACGGTGTCGAGGTCGAAACGCTGGCCTTGCGCGCGCCGGCCGTGCGTGAGGTGCGCGCGGCTGACCGTGCATCCAAGGGCGACGAAGAACAGCGCGAATTGATGCTGTTCGCCGGTCTGGCCGAAGTCGGACTGAAGGATCTGGAAGGCCTCAAGCTGACGGATTATCGCCGCGTGCAGACGGCCTACTCGCACCTGGTACCGAAAACCGATTTTTCGGACTCGATGCCGGCGTGGTTGTCGCTGACCACCGATCAGGTGCTGGTAACGCTGTCGTGTCCGAGTGAGATCAACGGCGTGACGGTCGACAAGCTGGCTTTGCGTTCGCCGACCGTGGGTGACGTGCGGGCGGCCAACCGTGAGGTGGGTGGCGACGATGAGCAGCGCGAGCTGGTGTTGTTTGCTGCGTTGTCCGGCGCGTCGGTAGCGGATCTGGAGGGGCTGAAGCTGGTGGATTTTAACCGCTTGCAGGCCGGCTATTTTCGCATGGACAACGACGACGGGCTTTAACCCCAGCGTGATCAAGTCGGCGGCGAAACGTCTGGCGGCGGAAACCGGATTTTCCGCCGCTGAGATCCAGTCGATGCCGTTCGCGGATATGGTGTGGTGGCTCACGGATTGAGCCGCCACCGGTAGTGCTGGGCACATGAGGGCCATGACATGGCAAACAAACTTGCCCTCGGGCTGGTGATCGGCGGTGCCGTCAGTTCCACGGTCGGCGCCGCGTTCAAGGACGTGACCGGGCGCATCAAGCGCCTCGAGGCAGAAGGCAACAAAGCGCGGGTGCTGCAGCGCACGATTGGCGACACCATCCGCCTGCGCGAAGAATGGAAAAAGGCTCACGACACCGGCGCGGCTGGTGCGTCCAAATTACTCAATCGTTTGAACTCGAACCTCGACAGCTTGAAAAAGCAGGGGATCGAGGTCGGCCGGCTGGAAAAAGCCTATCGCTCGATGGGGCAGACGGCCAACAAGGCCGAGCTGAAAGCCAAGGGTCATCAGCAGATTGATTCTGGCGTAAAGGGCATGAAGGGCGCGGTCGGTGCGGCGGTGGTGGGCGTGGGCGCGCTGGCAGTGCCAACGAAGGTTAGCGCCGACTTTGGCGCGATCGTGCGTGACATTGCGATCAAGGCCGGCATTGCCAACAAGCCGCAAGAGCAAGAGGTGTCGCGCAAGATCATCGACACTTCGCGCGATACCGGCATGGCGCGCAACGACGTGGCCGACATTGTGAACCAGTTGGTCGGCGCCGGTATGGACCTGAGCAAGGCGCTGGAATATGCGCCCGTCGCGGCCAAGTTTGCCGTCGGGCAGGGCTCCAGCGGTGTCGACACCGCACAGATGATCAACGCCCTGGGCCAAAACGCCAAGATCACCGATGCCAAAGAGATGCAGCAAGCGCTTGAGGCGATTGCCTATCAAGGGCAGGCGGGCAGCTTTGAGGCGTCCGATATGGCCAAGTGGTTCCCTGAACTACTGGCCAACATGGGCAAGCTGGGCATCACCGGTATGGACGCGGTGACGCAATTGGGCGCCATGTTGCAAGTGCAGATGAAACAGGCCGGCAGTTCGGACGAAGCGGCCAACAACCTGAAAAACTGGATGGGGAAAATCGGTTCAAACGACACCGTCCAGGCATACAAAAAGGCTGGTATCGACTACAAGGGGTCGATGCAGACGGGCTTGCAAAACGGCCTGTCCACGCTGGAAACCAGCATGTCATTGGCTCAGAAATACATTCAGGCCACTGACCCGAGGCGTGCAGCAGCGATGGCCGAGGCGACGGCGAAGATCAGCAAGGAATCCGATCCTGAGAAAGCCAAGGCCATGATGGCCTCGCTGGAGGAATCTTTGCGCACTGGCGACCTGTTCGCGGACATGCAGGTCAAGGCCGCACTGTCGGCCTACATGCAGAACAAGGCGCTGTATAGCCAGCTTAAAAATGATTCACGCGATGCAACGGGCATCCTCGATAAAAACCTTGCCGAGCGGCGCGAGTCGTCTTCGCAGAAGTGGGCCGAGATGGCGCAGTCGATGGATGACGCCATGCGCAGCGTGGGAGACGCGCTGCGTCCGGTGACCGACACTGTCGCCGAGACGCTGACCAAAGTCACCAAGGGCATCACCGCACTGTCTGACAGCTCGCCCGGGGTGGTGACGGGCATCGTGGCGGTCGGTGGTGGCCTGATTGCTCTGAAAGGCCTTTTCAGCTCGTTCAAGATCGGTAAAGGCCTGTTCAATCTGGCGCGTGGGACGCTGGGCGGCGGCAAGTCCGGCGAAGTGCAGAAGGTCTTTGTGACCAACGCCAAGGACGGCGCCGGCGATGGTGATGACAAGGACGATGAGCCCAAAGGCAAGGCCGGCAAGGCTTTGTCGCTGGTGGAAACCGGTCTGAAGGCGGTTGCGGCCATGAAGGGCACGCCAGTGGATGGCGAGGATGAAGGCGAGGGGGGAGAGGGTGGCGATAAAAAGCCCGGACAGTTCGACTTGGTATCGACTGGCCTCAAAGTGGTTTCGCTGGCAAAGGATGCGGCATCTGGCCTCGATGACGATGGCGCCGAAGGTGGCGGTGATGACGGCGTAAAGAAGGTTTTTGTCGTCAATGCCAGCGCCATGGGTGGTGGTGGCGGTGGTGCGGATGGCCCGGGCGAGTCGCGCCGGCGTGGACGTGGGCGTGGCTCGCGGCGCAGTGCCACGCGTCGGGGGCGGTTGCCTCGTCCTGGGTCGTCGCTGCCGCCCTTGCGCCGTCCGCCGATCCCTCCGGTGCCGCCGGTTCCGGCCGGCGCGATGGCCAAGCTGGGCAATGTTGTGCAGGCCGTCGGCAAGGTCGGAAAAATCGCCAAGGTGATCCCGGGCGGCTCGATGCTGGAAGCCGGCGCCATGGCCTTTGATACGTTTCAGAACGCCGAAACCAAGGACGAAAAGGCCGAGGGTTACGGCGCAGCGGCTGGCAATCTGGCGGGCACCATGGCCGGTGCAGCGGCGGGGGCGGCCATCGGTTCGGTGGTGCCGGTCATTGGTACGGCGATCGGCGGTTTGATTGGTGCCTACCTCGGCAGTCAGGGTGGTGCCGCGCTGGGCGGATCCCTGGGGAAAACGCTGTTCGGGGGCGAGGATGAAAAGCCTGAGGAAAAGCCAAAGGCGCCCGTGCCGACCACGCCGCTCATGATGGCGTCAGCGGCGCAGCAAGGCCCGGTGCTGGGGGATGCCGCGCGCTCGATGGCGGTCACTGAGCCGCTCAAGTCGGCGGCGCTGGCCATTCAGCCCAAAGAGCCGGAGAAGCCTGTGCCGGCCAAGGTGGATCAGCAGTTTCAGTATTCGCTGAGTATGCCGATCACGGTGCAGGGTGACGTCAAAGACCCGCAGCGCATGGCACAGGATCTGATGCCGCACATGCAACGAATGATGGCGGACGCGGCGAAACAGAACGCCGCCAAGCTGTACGACGAACCTCATGTGTAAGGAGGCTTTATGGCTTACATGGAGCAGATGCAATCAAGCCTTAAGTATTTGACGGAAGCGGCAGAAACGGGCCGCCGCAGTGCCGAGGGGGTGTTAACGCCGGTCAACGGCGCCATCAGTGAGCTGACCGGCGCCGCGTCGGAGCTGGAAAGTATTCCGTTTGTGGGGCCAGCGATCGGCGCCAAACTTCAGCGGGTCATGCGCAGCGTCGACGCCGCGCAAGCCAAGGTCGGGCAGGTGATGGCGGTGTATGGCCGGGCGACCCGCGCGGCCGCCGAAGTGCAGGAGCGGTTAGGCACGCTCAAGGCGCAGGCGGGCAAGGTGGCGACGACGATCAACAAGCTTGCCGGCAAGGTCAGCCCGGCGTTGGCCAACATCGTGCCGACCAGTGCCTTTGCCGTGGATGCTACTCCGGCGCCTGAGGCGGTGAAGCCGTTCCCGCACTTGCTGATCATCCAGCCGCGTGATCCGAAACTTCAGCCCTACTATTTCAACCTGGACACGGCGGCATTCGATGAGCTGACCCGCTCGACCGAATTCCGCTGGGCCTCGCAGGAGCGCTTGACGCGTCGGCCAGCGCAGCAGGCTGTGGGCATGGGTGAAGAGAAATTGACACTCAAAGGCACGATCTACCCGGGCTTCAAAGGTGGACTGAAGCAACTCGACACGTTGCGCTCGATCGGGGCCAGGCTTCAGCCGCTGACCTTGACCACGGGGTATGGCGAAGTGATCGGGACATGGTGCCTGAAGAACATCAACGAAGAGCAGGGCGCGTTGCTGCACGGCGGCATTCCCCGTAAACAAGGGTTCACGCTGGAGTTTGTGCGCTATGGCGACGACATGCAGAACGTTTGAGGGGGATATGCTCGATGTCATTTGCCATAACTTCTATGGCCATCTGAATGGCAGCACCGAGGCGGTACTGGATGCCAATCAGGGGCTGGCCGACGAGCCTCAGCCCTATCGGGGCGGTGTATTGATCGTGCTGCCGGATCTGCCTAGTCCGACCGACGAAGGGATCAGCCTATGGGCTTGATCCTGGACGAGTCCGCCGCCGGCGAGCCGTTGCGTTACGCGTAACGGTGCATTCTTCTCTGACCCGCCTTGTGCGGGCTTTTTTTTGGACAAAATCCATGACCCCGATGTTTCGAATCGTCGCCGACGGTGCCGACGTCACGGCCAAGATCAACGATCGGCTGTTGTTGCTGCGCACCTCGGACAAGCCCGGCATGGAGTCCGACGAGTTTGAGTTGCGTATTGATGACCGGGATGGACAAGTGCAGTTGCCTCGGCGGGGCAGTTCGATCGAGGTCTATTTAGGCTATGCCGAAACCGCTTTAACCCGCATGGGGCGTTACACGGTGGACACCGTCGAAGTGTCGGGGCCGCCGGATACGATCGTGATCAAAGGCAAGGCCAGCGACATGCGCGGCAGCGGTAAGACCATCCGTAGCGGGAGCTGGGAAGACGTGCCGCTGTCGAAGATCGTGGCCGACATTGCCGCGCGAAATGGCTGGCAGCCGGTGTGCCCGGTGTCGACCAAAGTGGCGCGAGTGGATCAACTCAACGAGTCCGATTTTAATTTCATCACCCGGCTGGCCAAGCAATACGACTGCACGGCCAAGGTGGCCGATGGCAAGCTGTTGGTAATGCCGCGTCAAGGCGGACAGTCCGCAAGCGGCAAGGCTTTCGGCGCGGTCACGCTGACGCGCAGCGACCTCAGCCGCTGGCAATTCAGTCTCGGCGATCGCAGCTCGCACAAGGCGGTTGCGACCAAGCACCAGGACAAGAAAGACGGAAAGCTGGCCATCGTCACCATCGACAACGACGACGCGCCGGATGGCCTGCCGGCGGTGCATACCGACCGGCATATCTACCCGAATAAGACCGCTGCCCAAGCGGCCGCGAAAGCGCGTCTGGCGGCGTTCAACCGCTCGACCGCCGACGTGCGGTTTGAGATGCCTGGGCGCACGGACATTTTTGCCGAGCGGCCCATTCTCGCCCAAGGCTTCAAGGTCGGGCTTGATGGCGAGTACCTCGCCGATTCGGTTGAGCAGGTATTCACCCAATCCGGCTGGTCGACCACGGTTGAGTGTAATGCCGGCAAACAAGGCAAATCCAAGCCCAAGGGTAAGAAAAAGACGGACAACAAGCCGCTCAAGGTCGTGAGCGTCGAGAAGCTGTAGCGCATCCCAATGCCGCCTGAGTGCGGCTTTTTTATGTCTGGAGTGTTTATGACTGTCACGGAACAACAGCTACAACGCATCATGCCGAACGCCCGCCACCAAGCGGGCGTTTTTGTATCCGCCCTAAACACAGCCATGGCGCATCGGCAGATCAACACGCCGAAACGCCAAGCCGCGTTTCTGGCTCAACTCGGTCACGAGTCGGGTCAACTGCAGTACGTCCGGGAACTGGGTGGCGATCAGTACCTGAGCAAATACGACACCGGCAACCTGGCTGCGAAACTGGGCAACACCCCGGCAGCAGATGGTGATGGCCAGCGCTATCGCGGTCGCGGCCTGATCCAGGTCACCGGTCACGACAATTACCTGCGCTGCAGCTTGGCGCTGTTTGGCGACGAGCGATTGCTGCGCACCCCTGAGCTGCTGGAGTTGCCGCAGTGGGCTGCCGAGTCGGCCGCGTGGTTCTGGTCGGTGAATGGGCTGAACGCGCTGGCCGATCAAAATGAATTCAACACGATCACCCGCAGGATCAACGGCGGCCTCAATGGCCTGCAGGATCGGTTGGAGTTGTGGGGGCGGGCGAGGGCGGTGCTATGCGTTTCGGCGAACTGATCCCGGCGCCGTATCGGCTACTGGCAATAGGCGTGCTGCTGGTCGTCTTGGTCGGTGGTTCTGCGTCCATTACCTGGCAAGTACAGGATTGGCGCTACGGCAAACAGCTCGCAGAGCAGGCCCGACTCCACACCGAAACCCTTAACCAGTTGGCCCTGGCCACGATTGCGCAGCAGAGTGCCGAACAGGACAAGCGCCTTGCGCTCGAACAGCGTCTGGCGACCAGCGAACGAACCCATTATCGAGCCTTGAGCGATGCCCAACGTGATCAAGGTCGCCTGCGCGACCGCCTTGCCACTGCTGATCAGCGCCTGTCAGTCCTACTCGACGCCACCAGCGGTGCCGGCAGTGGATCGGTGTCAGCCGCCACCGCCACCAGCAGCGTGGTTCATGGCTCCACAAGAGCCGAACTTGACCCAGCGCATGCTCAACGAATTGTCGGCATCACCGATTACGGCGACCGAGGACTGATTGCACTCGCCGCCTGTCAGGCATACGCGAAAGAAGTCTCAACACCGAAGTAAAAAGAGAGCGGCCGGTCCAGATGCGTCAACATCCGGATCGACCGCCGTCCCTGCAGATAGTCCCTGCAAGTCCAGCCAAGGCTCTTGCTCCGTGCACAAAGCGCGGCGAGCCTAGAACCTGTTTATCTGTACAGTAAAGATCTTGCTTTTTATGTCTACATCCATCCTGCTGTGACCATAGTTAGATTATTTATAAGCGCTTGACGATTAAGAGCGAAACAAGCCGCATCTCGGGCGCTAAATAACGGAAGACCAATAACTTACGGCCGAAAAAGAAAATGGCTTTTAGCTATCACCCTTTAATAGCCAATAACTCTAAAAAATTGGAAGCACTTTCCTATATCGGATCTATTCTCGTAACGCGCAATGGAAGTATGGATATCTTGCGCACCAACTCATGCCATAAACTATTAAAGGACTACTCCATGGAAAGCTTCGCTATTGCGGCATCACAAATTAACTGGAACGGCGGTCAACGGATCACTTTAAATGCAGGTGATACGGCCACTTGCACGACGTTGCGTCCGGGGCAGATTTACGGAATTTTTATTTATAATTCCGCCGGCAGCGATAACAATGCAGCCGTAAATGTTGTATGGAGCAATAGCCAGCCTCCTGCAACCATCACTGTCCCCGGCACCACCGCCAATGCCGGCTTGGCATCGCTGGGATTCGTTTCCGGCACTGACACTCAGACAATCTCAGTTTCGTTGCCTAGTAACAGCGGCATTGCACAGGTTGAGGTGTGGTTGGGCAGTACCAGCATGCCAACGAATACGAGCGGACTAAACAACAACTCGTTGCAGGCTAACGGGGAGCAGTACCCGTTTAACAAATATAATCGCTACTATTCCGTGCCGCCTTCGAAATGGATGAATTTGACAATTGTTAGCAAAATCACACAGTTCATTTCGTGCCAGTTCCGCGAAGCCGCTGCAACCGTATTTGTTGTGAATGAAACGTCAAATGGCTTACTGGTCGGGCAAGTCACTAACATTGGACCTACTGCTTCGGAAAAAGGGGCAGTGACCATTGTTGCCACTCAGATTCAAAACATCAGTAATAACTTGCAGGGCGACGGTACTCAATGGGTCTGGATGGATGCAGATAGCCAGCAAGACTCGACGAGCGCCAGCATTTCATTACAATCCCTATAATCTATAGCAGACGAAGAGAAGAGCCGCGCAGGTCGCGGCTCTTTTTAGTTTCCCGTGTTCGTTTTTAAATCTAGATTATTCTCGGACAATTAAAGTCGGCACGGTTGGTGCCTTGACGCGACTCGCTAACAACTCCGTAACCGCATAATCGCATCCGTAATCGCTTTTGCATTCGTGTCCAGGGTTTCCAGAGCTGCAATTGCGTTATCAGCAACATTGTCTGCTCCAGCCCCTGAAATCCAGTTGGTAATCTCTTCAATCGCCGCACCGAGAGCATGCTGGTTGTGCAAGAGCAACGTCAACGCATCAGCAGTGGCGATGTTGCCGTCTGAATTACTTGGCATGTGGATCATCCTTGAGCGAAAGGTTCGTAAAGCCTCATTCGTCCCGCCAGGACAGATTAGCCCAAGCAATCATTTATTGAGGGCTATTTCCGCCCTAAAATGCCGCATCTGTCCCATGTTGCCATTCTACAAACGTCAAAAACCACAAACCCCCGACTTTCTCTAGAAAAATAAGGGGATTGCGTTTTTAGAATTTGGCGGTGAAGGAGAGACTCGAACTCGCTACCTTTAAAGGCCTGTAGCCCACCTCCAAGTGAACGCCCAGCTCGCTCCATTGCTATCTGCTTTACATTATCGGCCGCTTTCGGCCAATAGCGGACATTGGCTTCGGCAGGTTTTGGCCTAGACTGGGTCGACTCAATAATCGAAGGACATAGAATGCTTATTGTCTTTAGCGGCCTTCCAGGTACTGGAAAAACGACTATAGCAAGTGACCTTGCCACCAGAACAAACGCGGTGTATCTGCGGATCGATACGATTGAGCAGGCTATCCGAAACTCCGGTGCTCTGGCACAAGACGTGGGGCGAAGCGGTTATATGGTCGCTAATGAGCTTGCTCTGAGCAATCTACGTTTTGGCAGTACTGTCATAGTCGACTGTGTTAACCCAGTAATCGAAAGCCGAAACGCGTGGAGCGAGATCGCTACTCGCTCTGGTACTCCATTAGTGAATATCCAGGTGGTTTGCTCTGATAAATATGAACACCAGCGACGGGTAGATACCAGGAAGATTGATATTCCTGGCCTGTCGCCCCCTACCTGGCAATCTGTATTGGATCATGAATATGAGCCGTGGGATGACGCTCCCTTTGATATAGACACAGCCTTGACGTCCCCGGCGGAGGCAGTGGCAATGATCACTAAACGATTTTTATCCGAGGAGTAGCGCCAGCTAAAAGCTCTACGTAGCAAGGTGCAATCAGTAGACGCTTGCCGCTTTTGGCCGAACGCTGGTGGTCGAGAACGGCTGCTTTCGGCCAAAAGCGGACACTCACGATAGCGGCTTTCTGGACGCCAGCGCACGACGCGGCTTCTGACCCAAAATGGGGCTGAGTCGCGCACTCGCTGTCGAGAAATTCAAACGACGTTTTTTAGCAGACTCGCCAACAGCTCTTTAAACTCGGCGCGATCTGTATAATTTTCCCGGTGCCTGGACCGGTGGACCATCTGCTCAGCCGTCGTCAGCGGCCAGAGCCTGTCGATCACATCGTCCGCTTTGATGTTCTTGTCTCAGAACCCGATCTCAACGACGGCTATTTTCTCCTGCTCTCGCGATTGCTTGACTCGTAGAGTGTTGAAGAAAGAGATTTGAAAAAACATTCGTCATTTACATCTACCTTCCAGCAGCAAAGGACGCTTAATGAGAACCCCGCTACTCGCTCTTACCCTCGCAGCTCTATTGAGCGCATGCGCCATCCCTTACCAAACCCCGGAAGCCCGCGCCAATATTGAACGCGATTTGAAGCTCAGCGCAGACGAAATCGTCACTATCACCGAAACCAACTGGTGCTTATTTCCCTATGGTGATTTGCAAGTGTGCAGACCCAAGCAAGGCTTGGGTGTGCTGACCAAGAGCAAGCTAGTGCTGGCCCTCTATAAGGGCGGCATCTACCAGCAAGCTGAAGTCATCAACGCCAGCGATGTGCAGTGTGCCCACCTGCAAAGTGGCAGAGCCACAGCCGATACCTTCTACCTATTCAGTGAGCGTTGGGCCGCCATGCTGGCGCCAATTACCGTGGGAGGTGCCTTGGCCCTCGACAAAAAAGCCCAGTTCCTGAGCGTTTTAGTGCCGCCAAGCACTGAGAGCTTCACGGCTGGGCAAGGAAATTTTATTCAGGTCACCGATCGCAAGAATTACTCGGCTGTGGCGGTACCAGGTACTACCGCCTATGTAGGAACCAGCGAGAGTATTCACCAGATTTTTAACCCGTGTACGCAGGGAAAGAATCTCTCAGCCGGATCATGAGTCCTGGCCAGACCTTTCGAGTGAAACAGTCCCGGCAGCATTTGCAGCGCAAGTAATTCAATGCAGGCCCGATGCGCCGGGCCTGTCGAGCGCCACAGAAGCTGACAACCCAATGTGAATCGGAAGCCGGTTTTGGCCGACTGCTTCCAGCAACGAGTGTCCGTTTCGGGTCGATTGTAGACGGTCGCGAAAGACCGGAACCGACCCAAAGCGGCCCTTCGCACTGCGTGCGATCTGTCGATAGAATCCCGTTTTCCAACCAGTACGAATTGATGCCAATGGTCCAACCGACAACAGTAGCCAACATCATTGGCCCTTGGAAAGGAGAGGCTCCGACAACGTTACTACAGCATTGTCGAGATGCCTGGGACACGCCTCTTAAAGAACTGTCAGATCTCATGGTCGCTACTTTTCTGAACCAGCGAATCGCATTTCCTCAAATGTTGGCCGAGGCCAAACGGCGATTGGATTCAGAGCCCCGTGATGACACGGAATACTTCGATGACCAGCTATCTGAGGCAGTTCACGGTGCTGACAACTGACCGCTCCTGGCCCAGAGTGTGTAAAAACGCTTTCGCGAACCCTTGCTATGATTTCTGAGGATTTCATCGCAAGGATCGCCCATGAAGCGCTTTATCCAAGGTGAACATCGAGGCCAAAGCACCTTCCTTCCAGAGAGCCTCGACGATTACGTCACGGATACCAATCCGGTGCGCGTAGTCGACGTTTTTGTCGACGAACTTGACCTGGTCAAACTGGGTTTTGAAGGCGCCATACCGGCAGATACTGGCAGGCCGGCTTACCATCCCGCTCTCCTGCTGAAGATCTACATCTACGGCTATCTGAACCGCATTCAGTCGAGCCGGCGCCTGGAACGAGAAGCCCAACGCAACGTCGAGCTGATGTGGCTGACCGGGCGTTTGATGCCCGATTTCAAGACCATCGCCAACTTCCGAAAAGACAACAGCAAGGCCATCCGAGGCGTCTGCCGCCAGTTCGTGGTGCTGTGCCAGCAGTTGGGATTATTTGGAGAAAATCTGGTTGCCATCGACGGCAGTAAATTCAAGGCCGTCAACAACCGCGACCGCAATTTCACCAGCGCCAAGCTGAAGCGGCGAATGGAAGAAATTGAATCGAGTATCAATCGGTATCTGACTGCGCTCGACGAAGCCGATCAGCAAGAACCCTCAATCGCTCAGCCCAAGGCTACTCGTCTGCAAGAGAAAATCGACAAGCTCAAAGCTCAGATGAAAGAGTTACAGGTCATTGAAATTCAGCTCAACGAATCGCCGGATAAACAGGTCTCACTGACCGATCCAGACGCCCGCTCCATGATGACTCGCGGCACGGGAATCGTCGGTTACAACGTGCAGACAGCGGTCGATACCCAGCACCATTTGATCGTTGCGCATGAGGTTACCAACGTCGGTTCCGACCGCGATCAACTCAGCTCGATGGCCAAGCAGGCCCGCGAGGCGATGGCGTCAGAAACGCTGTCGGTAGTGGCTGACCGAGGTTACTTCAAAAGCGAAGAGATCCTGGCTTGTCACGATGCAGACATCACCGCCTATGTGCCCAAGCCGATGACCTCTGGAGCCAAAGCGGACGGGCGTTTCAATAACGATGCCTTCATCTATGACGCGGCAAAGAACGAATACATTTGTCCGGCTGGAGAGACGCTGATCTGGCGCTATACCAACGTTGAAAAAGGCCTGACGTTGCACCGTTACTGGAGTTCGAAATGCCGGGGCTGCGCAATGAAACCGCAGTGCACACCGAGCACGGAACGGCGGGTTCGACGCTGGGAGCATGAAGCCGTACTGGAGGAAATG
>NZ_CAXAON010000024.1:0-94010 GCF_963970495.1 Pseudomonas sp. EA_65y_Pfl2_P78
CTTGGCCTGGAATACTGGCGTAGGTGCATAGAGTTCGGAGGCAGCGGAGACTGGGAAAAATTGGAGAAAGCTCTGCGCGATGAGGTGCATCATCAGGCGCAGAGCCTGGAGTAGATTTGTGGGGATCCCTCAGGGTCCGATGGCGGTTTTTGGTGCGGGTAACACTTTTGAAGATGGGTCAGGCTTATACAATCATTTCTGGGGTGATGAACCGTCTAGTTATAACCCGGTCAAGGATGCGTTTTATCAAATTCCGGGAGGATACGGGCCTGCCGTGTATAGTGGAGCTGATTTAGTGTTCTCTGCAGGAGCAGGGTTTGTAAAGGTTCCGTTGAAAGTCGTAGCGTCAGATGGCCTGAAGTCGACATCTTTATTCGGTGTAACGGTGAGGCAGTTCGACAATAATAAATTTATACCGCTCACAGGTATCGGTTTGCCTTATGGCTCGGCACTGGGTGTGTACATAGGTGGAGTGGGCGGAAAAGTGTTTGACTTTTATAAGGAGGCTAGCGGTGCGAAACAAAAATATTATTCTAAGGGGGATTATTTTCTTTAGCGTGATCGGATTTGTTTGGTCCGCGTTTCTTCTGGTATCGTTGGTTGTGGTTTTTTTGCTTATGGCAGTTTTGTATCTGTTTTTTGAACCGGATTTCAACGTGGTATTCAAGTGGCTCGGGCTGCCTCTATCAGTTCTTCTGTCAGTGCGTTGGATCTACAAGAACTTTTATAAAGTAAAAGGCTATGTGGAGGGGTGAGTGTTTGTTTTTCTCTTCCCCCCGGTGTCCTTCAAGATAGAGCCAAACGTAACCTGCTCCTGGAAGAGGGAGAACCTACTTGTAGGTTTATCAACAACCCACCTCGAGAACACAAAAATTTGTGCAGTTGAGGGAATTCTTGACTCTTTCAACGGGCAAGAACCTTGGCTGGCTGGATTCAGAGTTACGTTCGAGACCGGTGACTCATTAATCTACCTTAACCAGGGCGACGATGCCGTCGTATTGATTAATGCGCTACCGCCAGTCAGCGTTGGCCTCGAAACCCGCTTCGTTACCTCAATTTGATGAACGCCTTGGCGTCGATAGCAGCCTAGGGGGAGAAGATGAACGAAGAATTCAGCTATGTCTGGCTATTGCCGCTGCTTGAGAAACCTTTCGAAACAGCTGCACTCGATTTGCCTGATGCGGTAAGAGCCCTTAGCAAAAAATATAAGCTACCTGCCGACATAGCGTTGCAGCCGCTGGTGATCACAGCTTTGATGTCGCAATCCGAATATTGGTCGGGACTGGCGCTTAAATGGCTGGAGGATGGCATTCCTATAGACATTCCGCTGACCGCGCTCTTGGCTCATTGCGCCGAGGACAAAACGTTGTCTCAGTCTCGCCGTCATAGAGCACGCAGGCTTGTCGGCCGGAAAAAATTATGGGGCTGAATCCTATGTCTGGCTGTTATCGACCGATTCTGTTGAAAAAGTCGGCTTCAGTTTTCACGGCAGAAAAGTTCGTGCCTGAGATTGAAGTCTGTGCTTTGGGCAAACGGAATTTTTCAACAGAATCGACCCAAAGCGGCCAGTCGTGAAGGCAACTTGATCGTACTCCCTGCAATTCTGTTCTAACCGTCAAACGTGTCTATTATGCTGTCTAGTCGCTTCAGAAAGGGATGTGAATTGCGGGCAGGGGCTTAGAAGAGTCGCTGGAATGTGTATAGCGCTAAGATTAAAGTGGTCGAATGGAACCAAGCACCGAGCGGAAAATATTTGCCAAGATGGGAAGTTACTCAAAAGCTTTCGAGGGAAATGTTCCTCAGTCTGCGCTGATAGGTTAGGGTTGAATTGATGAAAAGTTATCAAGGTAATATTTCTAAAGAATCATTGAATCTGTTTGTTTCAGATATTGGCTCCGGAGAGTTTTTTTCATATGTGGGAAGCTCGGTGTCATTAGAACAAGCAGTTGCGGTTCTAGGTTTGCTTTCTCCTGATTTTATTGAGTCTGACGGCCACGTTTTCTGGCTGCCTAACGCTCAGCAATACGATCCGCAAAATTTTTCTTTAATGGGGCTGGTCGAAACTAGAGCTGGCGTGTGTGAAAAAAGTGTGTCGCGTAGAGATATTGAACGATATAGAAATATTTTCCCTATAAGTCAATTTTTTACAAAGTGGGAAGATACATCGAGTCGCCCTATATTGAAAGTTGGTTTGTCGGAGGAGGATTATCGTCTTTGTCATTTATTTGCTGAGCAGATAGTCAGATATTGGGCGCGCGCATTATCAGAATACTTTCCAGAGAAGGTGTTTCAGTTTGAAGTTGCTGATGATCTTCTCGATGAATATGGAGTTTGCCTGACATTCTGGCAGTCCTAGCAGCAAACTCCGAGCCAAGGGGGTGTAGAAAGGCTTCACAAGACATTCCAAGCATTGAAGCTAGACGGTTCGACGCATCTACATCTTGAGACTGTAGATGTGCGCTCGCGCAGGGGATCAGACCAAACTTCTGTGACTAGGAGTCTTTTGCTATTTGACGTAGCCGCCGAAATTGTGGGGACGAAATCAAGTGACAGTCCCCATGCTAGTGCCAATCAACGCCGGATCTAGGCTCATCAATGGAATCGCTGACGGTCTACTTTTGGCCGATTGCCGCCCGTCACAAAAAGCTATGCTCCTGAGTGGACACCCTCAGCCAAGATCAAAAAGCAGCTCGCCTCTTTACTGCAACGGAACATATATGTCCGTTTGCCATTGATCTTGCGGTGTTTGCGGATACACGCTCAGGTAATGGAAGAACAGTGGTTGATCACGCAGTTCTTCGCCACTGGCAGGCAGCCAATCGCGGTAGATCGGATAGATCGATTCGCCGATGTGGTCCGGCGACCCCACGTGCCGCACTACGACGCAGCGACCACCAGCGATGACCCGCTCGCGCACGCCGAACGCGTTCGGTTTCACCGCCTCGTGAATCTCGCCGCAAATGGCGAAGCGGAATGCTTCTGCTGGCGTGGTGTCTGGGTTGCCGTAGGGAATGCCAAAGCTGCGACTCGATGCCACCGGCGACTGCCCGCTCTGCATGCGCCACTCGATGAACCTGCTCACGCTCTCATTGACGAGCCCGGGGGAGCCGCAATGTTCAAGCGCTGCGACCCGGACGTTGGGGAATTCCACGATTCTTACTTGCATGATGATCGTCCTGGAAAAGTGAGGGATGGCGAACACCGCATGCCAGACCTGCCAGTTCGGAGCCTTCCTGAACGCACTCGGCGTCATGCCGACCGCTCGCTTGAACGCCCTGCAAAATGCCTCGGGACTGTCGAAACCGGCACCGAGTGCCGCCTCCAGTACCGAGTGATCCGCTACGGCGGCCAAGCGATGGGCGGCGCGTCGTAGCCGCATCAGTTGCACATAACGTGAAACCGGCACGCCGACGAACGCGGTGAATTGGCGATGGAAGTGAAACGTCGAAAAATTCGCCACATGGCTCAACGTCTTCACCGACAGATCACCTTCGAGATTCTCATCAATGTAGGCGAGTACGGCGTTGAAGCGCTTTGTGTAAGCGACGTTGATCGGCGTGTCGGGCACTGGGACAAGCTCCTGGAAGTACGGTCGGCAATAGAGTCGACCATAACGACGGGAGCATGCCTAGCCGGGTTTGCTCAACGCGGGTTTTGGGTTGGAACATCCCTGGATGAGTGAGCGCCCCTTTCACCCCCGCAACGTCTCCCATTGAGCGCGCGTAAGTGATTTTTTTAGGTCTATTTTTTAAGCAATATGAAAATAAATCCGTCCCCTTTTTTTGTGGCACATGTGAAAAACGTTTGCTCAGGCCTGGCTGATATCCAGCAATCGAGGCATGGCAATCGCCAGATAATCCTGCGTATCGAGCACCATCGACGCATCCAGCCGCCCCGCGTTGAAGGCTATTTCAGCGTAGCCTTTAGTCAAGGCTGGATCGACGATCAATTGAATTCGCTCATCGAAGACAAAAGGCGGGATGGCGCCGATCCGGCACCCGGTCAGTTCCATGGCCGTTTCGGCCTTCACTAACTCGGCTTTTTTGCCGCCCAGGGCCGCTCCGACTTTCTTCATGTCCAGCTTCTGGTCGCCCGGCAGGATCACCAGTGCATAGGGGCCGGCCTGCCCCTTGAGGGAGCAAAGCATGGCCTTCGCGCCTTGGCCGGGCTCGGTGCCACGGATTTCGGCGACGCGCGCCGACTGGCCCTCGGCATCGTGTATCAACACCCGGTAGGAGGCTGAGCGGGCATCGAGCAGTGCCACGAGGCGATCGAACATGGGGTGCATGCGGTTTTCCTCTGGTTTACAGGAACAGGTCGTAGGACAGTTTGCTGATCAGAATCACCAGCAACACCAAGAAGAGAGCCCGGACAAAGGGCACGCCTTTATGAACCGCCAACCAGGTGCCGGTGAGTGCGCCCAGGATGTTGAATGCCGCCATGGGGATTGCGATCAGGTAGAGCACGTTACCCGTCGGAATGAAGAACATCAGTGCCGCTACGTTGGTCGCGATGTTCACCAGCTTGGCTGATGCCGAGGCATGGAGAAAGTCGAAGGCGAAGCAGCGGATAAACAGGAAGATCAGGAAGCTGCCAGTGCCGGGACCGAACAGACCATCGTAGAAACCGATGGCGCCGCCGATGACGATCGCCAGCAGTTTTTCCTTGGTACCGATGCGCATGGGTTTGTGCAGGGCGCCGAAATCTTTTTTCCAGAAGGTGTAGATCGCCATCAGTACGATCAACACCAGCACCGCCGGCCGGATCATCGACTGGGGTACGAACGACACCGTGGCGGCTCCGAAGAAGGCCATGACAAAAGCCGCGCAGGCGGCGGGGATCACAAGGCCCCAGTCGATTACCACCTTGCGCACGAAGGACCGGGCCGCGAATGCGGTGCCGCAGGCGGCCGCGACCTTATTGGTACCCAGCAGCGCCGCCGGTTGAGTGGTGGGTAGCACGTTGAATAGCGCGGGAATCTGGATCAGTCCGCCGCCGCCCACCGCCGCATCGATCAGACCGGCGGCGAAGGCGAACAGGCAAAGGATGACAATATCGACCATGAATCAGGCTCTTACGATGTAGGGTTGATGAGGGTTCAGCGGCACCACGCGTGCCGGATCATTGACCCCGAAGACGCGCAACATCCAGCGATCACGGCCGTCGTAGCGGGGGGTGAAACCATCCCGGGCATGCAGGGTTTGCTGGTTCTTGAAGATCAGCATGTCGCCTGGTTGCAGCAGTATGTGGTGCACGACATCGGGATGATTGGCGGCGGCGGCGAACAGTTGGAGGGCAAACTTCGCATTGGCGCAGGTCGTTTCGACACTCGCTTTGTTGTAGCGGCAATACAGGCCATCGGTTGCGCTTCTGTACAGCAAGGGGACGTTTTCCAGCACATTCCCCTGTTTGCCGAAAGAAGCCGGCCGGCGAACGGTGAATTTCTGCCGTGACAATTCTTCTTCGACCCAGGTCGGCAGAATGGCCAGCACCTCGTCAATGGCGACGATGCGCGTCGGCACGTCGAGCTCGCAGCGCAGGCCGGTCAGGGACAGGTACTCCGGACAGGCCGACAACTGCGAGACGGGTTCGCAGGTCAAAGGCAGGTGTGGGTTGTCGACATGCATGCCCAGATCCGCGCGCGAGCCATAGGAGCTCTTTTCGGTCTCTCGCTTTTGCTTGGGCGAAACGTGACGGAACACGGTGTCGTGGCTTTCACCCTCGTACGCCAGCGGACGGGTTTGCAGAATTTGCAGCACGGACAAAATAGCCGAGGCCAGAGTCGACACGTTCTCGATACCCGGCTCCAGGTCGTAGGGCGTGGCGGGCAGTTGCGGGTCCAGCGGCAGCCCCCTGAGGATCATCGCCACGTCTCGGGCCTGTGGAAAATTGCGTAGCTGCTGGATTTTCTCGGTGCACAAGACTCTTTCCAGCAACTGCCCCAGGACCGGCATGTGACGGATACCCGAGGCGCTATCGGTCACGTCCAGCGATGCCAGACCGGTCTGAAGTGTGCGTTGTTCTTCGAGCGACAGATGAATTTGCGGTATCTCGCGTCGAATCGAAGTCACTGATTTTTTTTCCAGCCATTCATGAATGACTTCATCAACACAAGCTGCAGCTTTCCCGATTTCTTTATCCAGCTTCGACACGTCCTTGCGCTCCTGTTTGCCCCATCCTTGTAAGTTGAACGGGAAGGTTAACGGAAGGGCCTTTTTTGTGTTGCAATGCCGCGTTGTGAAAAATGCAATGAGGTGGAGAGTGGCATTGAATATGTTGGGGGAACTTGAAGCCTTCGCGACCGTGGCTCGCAAGCGCAGCTTCGTCGCCGCGGCACGGACCCTGGGACGTTCCCCCAGCGCACTGACCCGGGCCGTTCAGGCCCTGGAGGAAAGTGTGGGGCTCAAGTTGTTCAATCGCTCGTCCAATGCCGTGAGCTTGACCGAAGCGGGTGAATGCTTATTGCCCCACGCGTACAAAATGCTCGATCTGCAACGTGAGGTGGATGAAGACCTGGCCGGTCTCAGCGGCCTGGCCTCCGGCTGGATCCGTTTTTCCGCCCCCGAGCTTCTCGGAAACGGGGTATTGCCCCGGTTGATCGCGCAATACTGCGCGCGTTATCCAGACGTAAACATCGATGTGATTTTCACCGATGAGATCATCGACCCGGGCAAGAGCAAGCTGGACTTCTCGATTCGCGGCGCGTTTCCACAATCCAGCGAATTGATCGGCTTTGCGCTCTGGCGTTACTCACGTTATCTGTATGCCAGCCCCGACTACCTGGAGCGCAACGGCATGCCCGACTCCATCGAGGCGCTGGAGTCGCATTCGCTGATCCTGCACACGGCGCCACGGATTCTCAAGGAGTGGAATTTTCGCAGTGAGGAGCAGGCCATCAGCTTTCGGGTTCATCCAAAATTTCGTTTCAGCTCCGGTCTGGCCGTATTCCAGGCAGCCCTGGCGGGCGTCGGGATCGCCCGCCTGGCGGATTGGATGGCGGAGCCCGAAGTGGAAGCGGGGCGCCTGCTGCGGGTTTGTCCCGAGTACAAGCTCACCTCCAGCAGCGGTGAGAGCCCACAGATGCACGCGGTGTACCCGCCCGGAAATTTGCCGCTGCGGGTGAAGGCATTGATGGAGATGATCCGTGGCTTAGGTGAAAGCCTCGAATGTAAACGCGGCGCAGCGCTGATATGAGGTTACGGGTCGTTCAGCCCTGTCCGCTCACTCTGCCGTTGATCAGAAACCCACCCTGGGCTAACGCAGACGAGCATCGACAAGATGCTGAGCCGAGGATTTTGTATTAGGGCTTCATTGGCGCAGTGGTGACTATCGACGCCAGCAATGGGTGAAGCGCAGGAAGACGCCGCGCCCATGTCAGTGCAGCCCCTGACGGCGCGCAATTGTCCAAACACCCAGGCCCCCTGCGGGGTGCGAGCCGGCTCGCGATGGCGTCGTGTCAGCCAACATCAATGGAAGCGCTGGCCTCATCGCGAGCACACTGGATTTTTGATGTTTGCCGGACCACATCATGAGCGCATGGTCGATATCTGCCCGTCATTTCAAATCTGTTCAACCTTTGTCAGATCCACTGAATCCTTTTGAGGCTTCATCCCGCGATGATGTTGAACGCGGTAGTTGCCAACACCTCCCCATTAACCATCACCCGAACCGCATGCACCCCAGCGAAATGCTTGCGCGTCGTAAAATCCTTCATCACCTGTCTGCGCCCCACAACCACACTCTCAAACCCCGCCAATACCAACGTCTTCAACTTAAAAACCTTAGCCGAAACCCCGCCATTCGCCTTCACATAGTCAATCGCATAATCAATCACCAACCGCTGCTCTTCCAGCACCGTGGACTTCACCGTAAACGACAACGTAATCGCTTCCCCCAGTCGCACTACTGCCGGCTCGATCTTCACATCCAGCAACTCAACCTCAGGCTTCGCACCCGCACCAATCACTGTCAGCGCCCGCAAATTCCCCTGCTTGATCAAGCTGCGCAACGCATGCTTGGCAATCCACGCCGTGTGTTTGTTTGCCAGTGACCACCCTTCAATCACATCCAGCACCCACTCTGGATGTTCCTTGGTCACGTCATTCAAATGATTCGCCACGGATTTGCGCACGTACAAGCTCTCATCCGCCTTCAACCGGTCCAGTATCCCGGCGGCCAATTGCGGATCAGCCTGCACCGTTTCCAGCCTGAACGACCATGGCAGGCGCGGGCGGCTGCCTTCGCTGGCGAGGCGGCGGACGTGGTGGTTTGCGCTCTGGGTCCAGTCGTGCATCAGTTCCAGCGTGCGCTCCAGGTCGCTGCGCAGAAAGTGGCGGATGGCGAATTCGGAGGAGCCGAAGGTGGTGAAGTACTTAAGGGCCTCCATGGAGGTATCGAATGCGTGAGCGCCGTAGCTGGCGACGTAATGCGGCAGGCACATGCTGACGAATCCGCTGTTCAGCCGTGGGGCGAGTTCGCGCAGGACCTGGAGGGAATCTTCGTAGTCCAGTGGCAGCACGGTGTGCAGGCTTTCGCTGACGCGGGCCATGCGTTGCATGACTGAGAGGTCGGCGAGGCCGTCGTTGGCATGTTTAAGGAATGTTTTGGTTTTGAATGCCGGGTACACGGCGCTCATTTCGGTGGCAATGTGTTTCAAACGTTCGGCGTTGAAGATTTCCTTGAGGGCCGGCGCAGCATTTTCAGTTGCACTCATGATCAGTTCATCGGCGAGCTGACGAACGCTTCAAGCGTTTCAGCGTAGGCGGTGTATTGGGCGATATGGCGATAGCGCGCAACATCAATCTGGTCCGGCACGACAAGATCAGTGAAACTCCAGGCGACGGCGAGGCTGATGCCGGCCTGGCTGAGGGTGCCGTCGGTGGGCAGGCCGTGTTTTTCGAGTTCGTGTTCCAGGGCAGTGAAGGCAGCGGCGAGTTGGCCTTCGACGCGTTCGACCCATGGTTGGTACTGGATGTCGGCTGGGCGCAGGTTGCGTTCGTAATAGAGTTGCACGGCTTTTTCGCAGGCGGAGAGGCTGAGACCGATCAGGCGCAGGGCGTGGGCGCGTTGCTTGAGCTCGGAGGGCAGCAGGCTTTTGCCGGCGGCGGTTTCGAGGTAGTCGAGGATGAGGGTCGAGTCCATGAGGACGACGCCGTCGTCGAGGATCAGGGTGGGGGCCTTGACCACCGGGTTGATCTGCTGGAATCGCTCGAAGTGGCGGAACACCGAGACTGACTCGTGTTCGAGGTCGATCCCCAGGCGTTTGGCGCTGATCGCCACGCGGCGCACGTAGGGGGAGTCGAGCATACCGATCAATTTCATGACGCGTTCCTTCAAGTCGAACCGGTGAGGTAGGCATAACCTAGCTGAGCCTGAGGGAAATGTCAGGTGTCGAAAACGGCTTGTTCGTGAATTCAGTCGACATTCAATTGCGGCGCAACGGTGGCGGTCGGCAAACCCTTGCGAATGCTGGCTTTGCGCGGTCTCAAGGTCGCTCTGAATAAAAGCGCTGGCCTGCCGATAGCCTTTGGTCGCAGGTCGTCGATAGCCGTTTGTCTTCTATATACAGCCGCTCGACTGAATTTCTTGCTATAAACGCACTCCGATGACCGTTGTGAAGCTTGTGTGAGTGCAGATTCCGGGCGTTGTCGGACAAATTCCCTGTATTTACAGTTGCTGAGGCCTCAATCGGGCCTTAGACTGCCGCCCCTCGTAAATTGAGTGCCGGGTGGCGTTTGCAATAAACGATGCCTTTTCGTCGACCGGACACGGTTCGCCGGAACGCTCCCTAATTCGCCTTAATGCACGTTTTTTTATAGAGATATCAATGACAAAGGACAAGTTGCTGGCCATGCCGGCAGATGACTACATGAATGAAGAGCAACACGCTTTCTTCAGTGAGCTGTTGCAGAACATGAAAGTCGAAACCCATGAGCGCATTGAGCAAAACCGTATCGCTATCGAAAGCCTGGACACCCCGGCCGACCCGGCGGACGCGGCTTCGGTTGAAGAAGAGCGCACTTGGCTGGTAAACGCAATCGATCGCGACCAGCGCATGCTGCCTCAACTGGAACAAGCCCTTGAGCGTATCAAGGAAGACAGCTTTGGCTGGTGCGACGACAGCGGCGAGGCCATCGGTCTGAAACGCCTGCTGATCAGTCCGACCACCAAATACTGCATCGAAGCTCAAGAACGTCACGAGCAGATCGACAAGCACCAGCGTCAGGCCTGATTTCCCAGGCACTGCCATCGCGGGCAAGCCCGCTCCCACAAGGTTTTGCATTGAACCTGTGGGAGCGGGCTTGCCCGCGACGCTTTTTATCGTCCGCCATATTTCCCTGCCGTTCCATTGACCTGCTGCAGACCCCACGACTAACGGACCATAGATAATGGCGTTGTAGTGGCGTTTAATGCAGTCACAATAATGAGAACAAGCGTGGGGTGTTGATATGACGAGAGATGGATCTCTGGTTGGGGCTTTGCCTGCACCAGTGCTTTTGCCGAAGAACCGCTGGATCGCACCGACCTTGCAAAGCATCGCCCTGATGTTGTTGCTCGCCGGTATGACCTTGGGTGGAGGGTCGCTGTACGTCGGCATGCCGCTGGCGGTACTGATTGTCTGGCTGCCGCGCCTGCGCGTCCGAGCCGTTCCCGCTGCACTGCCTGCCGACACCGGCAGCGCCATTTCCGAACTGACCCGCGATCTTTCCTACACCACCAGCCATAACGCCTTGTCGGCAGCCGGCGTCGCGTTTTCGGTCAAGGCGTTGGCGAGCAAACTGGAATCGCAACTCGATGCAGCGGCGCGGATTGTCAGTAATGCTGAGGTGATGATCGCCACCGAGCACGCCACTTCGCAGCTCAGCCGCGAAGCGCTGGCGGCGGCCAGCGAGGCGCATCACAGCAGTGCGGCGGGGCGAACCGAGTTGGTCGACTCGATTTCGCGCATGCATCAGCTCAGTCAGCGCGCCAACGCCAGCCGTGAATTGATCGAGGCCTTGAGCCTGCGCAGCGATGATATTCAGCGAGTGACGTTGGTGATTCAGTCGATTGCCAGCCAGACCAATCTGTTGGCGTTGAACGCAGCAATTGAAGCGGCGCGAGCCGGCGAGCATGGTCGCGGTTTCGCGGTCGTGGCGGATGAGGTGCGTGGGCTGGCGGCGCGCACGGCGTCGGCGACGGGCGAAGTCGGTGAGATGGTCGCGGACATTCAGCAACGTACCGCTCAGGTGGTGGAGCAGATCCGCGAACTGTCGAGTGATCTGCACACGGGCGTCGAACAGGTCGAGCACACCGGCCAGCATCTGGAAAATATCGCGCGCTTGGCGGCGGGAGTGGAAAGTCAGGTCGGTGAGATCGCACGCGGCGCAGAGACCAATCGCGAACAACTCGACAGCCTGTTCAAGGCCATTGAGCAGATGCGCAGCGATCTGGCGATCAGCGATCAACAGACCCGTCACCTCGCCGAAGCGGCAGTGCAGATGGAAGGGCAGGCGGAAACCATCAGCGAGCGTCTGGCCGAAGTCGGCCTGGATGATTATCACCAGCGTATTTATGACCTGGCGCGTGAAGGGGCGAGCCAGATTGCGGCGCGGTTCGAGGCGGACGTCGAGCAGGGGCTGATCAGTCTTGAGGATCTTTTCGACCGTCAGTATCAGGCGATTGCGAATACTCAACCGGCCAAGTATCAGACCCGATTCGACCGTTATACCGATCAGGTGCTGCCGGCGATTCAGGAGCCATTACTGCCGCGTCATGAAGGGCTGGTGTTTGCCATCGCCTGCACGCAGCAGGGTTATGTGCCGACACACAATCAGGCGTTCAGTCAGCCGTTGACCGGGGATGCACAGGTTGATGCGGTGAATAATCGCACCAAACGCAAGTTTGCCGACCGCACCGGGATACGCTGCGGCAGCCATCAGCAACCGGTGTTGCTGCAAACCTATACGCGGGACACTGGCGAGCTGATGCACGACTTGTCGGTGCCGATCATGATCAAGGGGCGGCATTGGGGCGGTTTGCGTTTGGGCTATAAGCCGGAAAGTCCGCGCTGATTGATTGTTGCGATTGATGCAATGAATCTGTGCACGGGCGTCGCTGTTTCCTGCGCAGTGAAATCATTAACATGCCGACTTGGTTAGGTTGCTAATGAAGTCGGGAGGTCTGCATGCCCTGCAGAATTGATGTCGCCGTGATGATCGGCAGTGGCGTGCCCGCCGCGTTGCGTGCGATGGGTCAAAGCGTTTGCTGGGTGGTGTTGCTTGACGGTGAGCGACGCGGCACCGCGTTTGCCAGCCGCGATGAGGCCGAGGAGTGCAGGGCTGCGTGGCTCGCGCAGTTGAAGGCCGAGCCTGGCGACAGCCTGCATTGATCAGGGTTAGTTGCCGTCGTGCAAACGTACGTTGAGCTCGTCGACCACAACGGCTTCTTCGCCGTCGTTGCGCAGCCATTCCTTGAGCAGTTGTGCTTGTGATGGCGTCCAGAAATCGGCGTCGATCAGCTTGGTTTCGGCGTCCAGTGGATGGGCTTCGATGAAATCGTCGATTGCTGTGCCTTCTGAGGGCAGTCCCAGTTGATCGAACAGGGTTTTCAGATCATAGGTCGGCAAGTCCATCGTGTACTCCTTCTGATTGGCGCCGGGATGGCGCAGTCGATCACTTCCTTTATCTGAGGCAGTCGTTGTCCAGGAGTTCGATTTGGATTTCGAGCGAGCGGGCGAGGGCGCAGGCTTCATTGTGATCTTCGCGGAAACCTCTTACGCGTCCGGTGGATTTTTCCTTGATGTGGAAAAAGGCGTTGCCCGCCGGCACCACTTGAAAGCGCGGAGCATGATCGTTTTGTGCGTGTTCCGGCAGATCGTTCATCGCGGCGACATGCATGATCAGAGTTGATTTGAGTCGGGCGTCAGCGGGCATGGCGAAGTGAGTCAGAGTGCACATGTGAAGTCCTTTTCATCAGTTGGCCGATATTTACAGGCCGTTTCGGGTAGTCGTAATGAGCATCGCTGCTCTAGAATCGCCAGTACCTGTTGACGATGGGGCTTATCTAAAGCAATTTTTCGCGAGCGATATGTCGGAAAACTGCTTTTTTTCGTGAGAATTTTCCCTAAAGTTTGTAGTCGGCGTTCTCTGGCCGACGGTAAGGATTATTCCTTCAAGCTTTGGCGACATCGGGGTGAGTTTCGCGAGTGACAATCCAGTAGTCTTACGAAACCTCGCGTTGGATGAGCGGTCTGCTCTGTTCGAGCTTTTATTAGAGTCATTTGGCGGTTCCATCGGCCTGGCCGTTTTTTCGCCGTGCGCGTTTTCCGTGTGCGGTTTTTTCAGATCTGGGGATGTTTCTTTGGCAGTCAGTAATCTCGATATGCATGCTTTGTTCGTGTTGGGTGATTTGCGTGCGAAGCTGGTCAAGCTGTTTCAGTCGCGTTTTGTTTACATCACCGAGCAAAATGCCGAAGGCATTTACGTTGCCGAAATCGACACCGACAGTGCGTTGGTGGTCGATGACAAACCGGGGCTCAAGCTCAAGGTCGGCGATCATTTCAGCGCATCGGTCCTGCCCAGCCGCGAAGGCGGCAAGATGGATATCCGCTTTCGCGAAATCAAACTGACGGTCTATGGGCTTGGCGATTACGCCTTCGTCGACACTGCCGATGGCCACGCGATCCTGTTCAAGGAAGGTCACAGCGTGGTGACCGTGTTCGCCGCCAATGAGCAATTGCAGGAAGGCCTGACCAAGACTCTGAAAGCCGTTACTGCCAAAGCCGCGAAGTGGCGCAAGGGCGAACTGGTGACGTTCAAGGCCAGCGAGTGATCGGTGGATTGAGCCGCGCCGACTTCCACGCGCAGAACCTCGAAAGCGCACGCGAAGAGGCCCGGCGTTTGTTTGCTGCCAAGGCCGAGTTGCAAGGTGCGTGGCTGGGTTGGGTGGCGTCGCAGATTTACACGTTGCGCCCGGCGGAATACGCGAGCATGGTCAGACGCGAGCTGCAAAGTTTGCAGGGAAATGTCTGAAACCTGACATCGTTCGGGGCTTGGCCCTGAAAAAGCAGGAACCTCGGCTAAAGTCAGTTGACTGAGTATTCAGAGGCTTGCGGTCTTCTGTCAGGCCATTCCGCCATTGCTGTGAACAGCACGAGGTGCAATGAATGAACGGATTTCGACGGTTATTGGCTGCCAGCGTGGCCACATTCGGTTTGCTGACGTCAGCGCAGTCGGTGATGGCGGCACCCGCGCCGATCCATTTTGCCGACCTGAACTGGGAAAGCGGCAGCCTGATCACGGATGTTCTGCGCATCATCGTCGAGAAGGGGTACGGACTGCCGACTGACACTTTGCCGGGTACCACCATCACCCTGGAAACCGCGCTGGCCAACAATGACATTCAAGTGATTGGCGAAGAGTGGGCGGGGCGCAGTCCAGTGTGGGTCAAGGCTGAGGCCGAAGGTAAAGTCGTGAGCCTGGGCGATACGGTCAAGGGGGCGACCGAAGGCTGGTGGGTGCCTGAGTACGTGATCAAGGGTGATCCGGCCAAGGGCATCAAGCCGCTGGCGCCGGACTTGCGCAGTGTCAATGATCTGGCCAAATACAAAGACGTGTTCAAGGACCCGGAAAGCCCGAGCAAGGGGCGTTTCCTTAACAGCCCGATCGGCTGGACGTCTGAGGTGGTCAACAAACAGAAGCTGACGGCTTACGGCTTGCAGGATGACTACACCAATTTCCGCAGTGGCTCGGGGGCGGCGCTGGATGCTGAGATCAGTTCCTCGATTCGTCGCGGTAAACCGGTGTTGTTTTATTACTGGTCGCCGACGCCGTTGCTGGGCAAATTCAAACTGGTACAACTGCAAGAGCCGCCGTTCGATGCCGAGGCGTGGAAGACGTTGACCGATGCCGATAATCCCAATCCGAAACCGACCCGCTCACTGGCGTCGAAGCTGTCGATTGGCGTGTCTACGCCATTTCAGAAACAGTATCCGCAGATCGCCGAGTTCTTCAGCAAAGTGGATTTTCCGATTGGGCCGTTGAACAAGGCATTAGCGCAAATGAGCGAGAACTACACCGCGCCGCGTCAGGCAGCGGAAGCGTTTATGAAGGCGCATCCGGATGTGTGGCAGGCCTGGTTGCCGAAGGATGTGGCGGATAAGGTCTCGGCTGATCTGAAATAAGGGTTGAGCCTGCTGGCCTCAACGCGAGCCAGTCCACTCCCACAGTGGAATGCATTCAACGGTGGGAGTGGACTGGCTCGCGAAGCTTTTAGAATCGAGTCTGCACCGCCAATTCAAAGGTACGCGGCGTACCCAGGTAATACGCTGGCGAAACATGCGCAAACTCGGCATACACCTCATTCGTCAAATTGCGCACCCGCCCGGTCACGGTCGTGTGCGAATCAACCTTGTAGCTGAGGAAACTGCCGAACAGCGTGTATGACGGCACGGTCATGGTGTTGGCGGTATCGGCAAACACCGAGGCTACGTATCGCGCATCGACCCCACCTTGCCATTGCGATGAAAAATCGTAGGTCATCCACAGATTGCCGACCCGGTCAGGGACATTGGTGGGTGTATTGCCTTTGCGCGATACCACCACGCCAGCGGCGTTTTTCTCAGTGAAGTCATCGTACTGCGCGTCGACCCAGGCAAAGTTGCCTTCAGCCAACAGCCGGTCGGTGATTTGCAGCGAACTGGCAATCTCAATCCCTTTCGACGTTTGCTGGCCCACTGCAATGCTGCTGGTCGGGTCCAGCGGATCGGTGACGGCGAAGTCCTTTCGTTCGATTGTGTAGGCCGCCACCGTGGCCGAACCACGGCCGTTCAGGTAGTTGAACTTGCTGCCAATCTCCCATTGCTTGCCCGTCGAGACGTCGAAATCCTGAGTGCCGTTCGGTTGCTCGGCGGCGGTGCTGTATTGCACATAAACGTTGGCCGAAGGGATGAATTGATACGTCAGGCCCGCGCGGCCGGTGACCGGCTCCCAACGGCGTTTGAGATGCTTTGGATTGGCGGCGGTCACGGCTCGGTGGTTGGTCACGTCGAGATCGATGTCGTCATAACGCAGGCCGGTGAGCAGCGACAGTTTGTCGGTCAACGCCAAACGGTTTTCCACGAACAGCGCTTTGGTGGTCACCTGGTTGGTCTTGTCGCTGACCAATTGAGGGTGGGTGCCGGGAATGTCGTAGAAGTGCCCCGGTCGATAGTGGTTCGGGTCCACTGTGCTCGCGCCTCTGATGTTGAGCGGCGAGTTGGTGGTCTGGTTGACCTTGTATTCAAAGCCGCTCGACCACGTCGTATCAAGACCAAACAGTGTGCTGTCGTGGCGCAGTTCGAACTGGTTGCCGTTCTGCTCACCCTGGTGGCGTACCTGATACGCCGTGGAGCGATTCACCGCCGTGTTATCGGCGTTGTACTGGTAGGTTTCGAGGTTGCGGTAATCGCGTTGGCTGTCGAGGTGGTACAGCGTGTTGCGAAGAGTGGTGCTGTCGTTGATCCGGTAGTCGACGATCGAGCGAACCCAGATCGTTCGCTGCTCGTAGCGACCGTCCTCGACGTTGTAGTTGTTGAAGCGGTTGTGTTTATCGATCTTCAACTCGCCGGCCTTGGGATTGAGCACGGGCGTGCCCCAGTACGGACTGTCTTCGTGTTCATCCTGATATTCCAGGGCCAACGTGTGCGACAGGTCGGGTGTGAGATCGCTGAGCAGCGAGAACGCCACGCTCCAGGCATCGCGCTCCTGGCGGTCGATGTAGCCGTTGCTGGTGTTGTGACTGACGTCGAGGCGCGCGTAGTGCTGCACGTCGGCGCTCGGGTCGGTCAGGGCGTGGTTGAGGCCGAACGCGGTTTCGGTGGTGTCATAGCGGCCGTAACTGACTCTGCCTTCAACCGCTTGTTCATCGCGGGTCGCCAGTTTGGTCACGTAGTTCAGCGAGCCGCCCACCGAACCTGCGCCGTTGACCAATGAAGACGGGCCGCCGAGTAACTCCACTCGATCATAAATCCACGCATCCACCGGCCGGGCGAGGCCGCCTGAGACGTTGATGCCGTTGAACATCTGGGTGATCTGGCTGCTGGTGAAGCCGCGATAGGAAATGAAACCGCCGAAACCCGGCGGTGCGCTGGCGTTGACGCCGGGCAGGGTGTTGGCGGCGTCCTGGAAGTTCTGCGCGCCATGGCGTTCGATGTCGTTGCGATTGGCGATGGCCACCGAGGCGGGCGTGTCGCGCACGCTCAAGCCAAGGCGCGAAGCCATGCCGCTGGATTGGTCGAGGCTCAGGCCCGGTTCGGTGCCGGCCTCGCCATCGATGGTGATCGGCGCCAGATCCACGGTGGATTGCGCCCAGGCGTTAACGGACAGGCAGCCGCACAGGCTCGCCAGCAGAGTGAGTTGTTTCATCAAAGAATCCTGAATACTTGTCTAGGAATCAGCGCACAGGCAAACGCCGCGCGTTGGCGCAGTAGGCTGAACAATCAAAAAGGCAAGGGCACTCAGGCGAGCGGCGGGGCGCGTGGGTTGGCCGAGGGCCAGGTGAAGCGGGCAGGGAGGTCGGCGCTGACAATCGGGGCCAGCGGCGGGCTGTGTTGTTCGGGGAGGACTGCCAGGGTCAGGCTGGAGTTGAACGCCGGGCCCATGCCGCCGGTGGAGCACAACGGGCAACCGAAAGCTTTGGACAGGGTCGGCAGTTTTTCTTCGGTGGGATTGGATGCCAGCGGCGCTTGCGTCGTCGGGTCCACCGTACAGAACTGGCCGCCAATGCCGTTGAGCTGCATTGCGACCATTTGTCCGTGACCGATGCTGCACGCGAACACGTTGAACAGGACGCAGCAATAAAGCATCCAGGCCAGCAGTGAGCGATCGGTATTGGAGAATTTCATGGGGCGGCACTTTACCGTACCGCCGATCGGTCGTGCACTTGAAAAAAATGCGACTAGGATCATTTGTTCAAATCCCTTTCAAGGATTTCAATCATGACGTTTGTGTTGGCTCAATGGATGGCGGCCACTTTTGCGGTGATCGCCCTGGTGCATGTGTATTGGGCGTTGGGTGGTCAATGGGCGGCGGTGGCGGCGGTACCGCAAATTCCGGTGGACGGTTTTGTCGCGACGGTGCGGCCGGCGTTCAAACCGTCGGGCTGGATCACATTGGTGGTGGCGGCCGGGTTATTGCTGATTGCTGCACTGGTGTGTCTGCGGGTTGGCTGGGGCTTCCCGGCGGTGAATCACAAGGCATTGCAATGGGTGATCAGCGCGATTGCGCTGTTGATGTTCGCCCGAGCCATTGGCGATTCGAATCTGGTGGGGTTTTTCAAGGAAGTGAAGGGCTCGCGATTTGCGCGGCTGGATACCTGGGTGTATTCGCCGTTGTGTCTGGTATTGGGGGCGGGGTTGTTGGCGGTGGCGTGGGTTTGAGGCTGAGCGGGCTTGCCCGCGAAGAGGTTCGCCCTGACACGGATGATTGCAAACTAACTGCCGTTCTCAGTCCGCCGGCTACTGACTTCAGCCGGCACGTCATCCCCTGCCATGCGCTTGCGGAATAACGCCGCCCGCGCCAGCAGCAGCGTGGTCACCGGCATGGTGATCGCCAGCAGAATCGGGATCAACCAGGCATGCAGGACCGGCCCGGATTTCAGCGCTGAAAAGCAGATGATCGACGCCAGTGCGACGCACCATGCACCCAGCGTCGAGGCCAGTGCTGGCGGGTGCATGCGCTGGAAGTAATCTTTCATCCGCAGCAATCCGGTCGCGCCGATCAGCGTAAACACACCGCCGAGCACCAGCAGGATCGCCACCGCAATCTCGACCCACAGAGACCATTCAGCGTTCATTCGATCACCTCGCCACGCAGCAGGAATTTCGCCAGGGCAAACGAGCCGACGAAGCCGAACAGCGCAATCAGCAGCGCCGCTTCGAAGTAAGTGTCACTGGCGTAACGAATGCCCAGGGTCAGCATCATCAGCATTGCAACGATGTACAGATAATCCAGTGCCAACACCCGATCCTGCGCCGACGGCCCTTTGAACAGGCGGATCAGGGTCAGCACCATTGCCAGCGAGAACAAAAACAGCGTCAGCAGGATCGCGTTCGACAGGAACGGGCTCATTCGTAAATCTCCATCAACGGCCGCTCGTAAGCAGTCTTGAAGTGCTCAATGAACTGCGCTTCATCATCCAGATCCCAAATGTGCAGCAGCAAAATGCTGCGATCCAGCGACAGTTCCGACCACACCGTGCCGGGCACTACCGTGCAGATCATCGACAGCGCAGCCAGGCCGTGGGCATCGCGCAGGTCCAGCGGCACTTTGACAAAACACGAGCGCGGCGGGCGGCGGCCGGCGTTGAGCACGCCCCATGCCACGATCAGGTTGGACATCACCACATCACGGCCGACAAGCAGGAGCAGACGCAGGATCGTCCCGGGACGGCGAATGCGCACGGGTTTGGGACGCAATTTACGCATCATCAGCGGCGCAGCAAAACCCAGCATCATGCCGAGCAGCAGATTACCGGGGCTGACCGACAGATTCAGCGTCAGCCACAAAACACACAGCGCCAGGGATAACAACGGTGCAGGAAACACGCGCTTCATGGCTGTACCTCCAGGATGGCGGCTTTGGCTTCCGGGCTCGGTACGGCGCGAGTGCCGAGCACGGCCATCACGTACTGCTGCGGGTTGTGCAAGGCATCAGCGGTCGCTTGGGTGTAGCGCAGCAGCGGCTCAGCCTTGAACGTGAGGAGGATGCTCAACCCCAGCAACAGGAAAATCGGCGTGCATTCGAGTTTGCGCAACAGCGGTGAAGGGCGCTCTTGCGGCGTCCAGAATCGCTGGACGCCGAGGCGCGAGAAGGCCATCAACGACGCCAGCCCGGAAAGGATCAGCAGCACAAGCAGTGCCCATGCCGCATTGGAAATCGGCGCGTCAGTGCCCAGCCCCAGCGGATTGAGCAGCGCACCGATCAGGCTGAGTTTGCCGATGAATCCGGACAGCGGCGGCATGCCGATAATCAGCAACGCGCAGGCGATGAAACTCAGGCCGAGAAACGCCATGGTCCACGGGATGACCTGACCGACCACGGCTTTCTGCTCGTCATCGAGGTTGATGCCTTTGGGCGGTTGCAGCGATTCCTGCGGGCGTGGCAGCAGTTCGCTTTCGTCTTCCAGCGCAATCTCGTTGGCCGAGCGTGAGCGCTCGATCAACTCAGCCAGCAGGAACAGTGCGCTCAACGCCAAGGTCGAGCTGACCAGATAGAACAGTGCCGCGCCGATCAGGTTCGGCTGGGCGAAACCCACGGCCGACAGCAGTATCCCCGCCGACACCAGAATGCTCAGGCTAGCCATGCGCTCAAGCCGTTGCGCAGCAATAATCGCCAGCGCTGCGCACGCTATCGTCGCCATGCCGCCGTAGATCAGCCAGTCGCCACCGAAGAAGGACGAAGCCCCAGCCTGCCCGGAGAACAGCAGGGTCCACAGGCGCAGCAGGGTGTAAACGCCGACCTTGGTCATGATCGCGAACATCGCCGCCACCGGCGCGCTGGCCGAAGAGTACGCCGGCACCAGCCAGAAGTTCAGCGGCCACATACCGGCCTTGGCCAGGAACGCTACCGCGAGAATCCCCGCACCGGCGTGCAGCAAACCGCGGTCGGCTTCCGGCACCAGTGGGATTTTCAGGGCCAGATCGGCCATGTTCAGCGTACCGGTGACGCCATAGATCAGCGCCGCACCGATCAGAAACAGCGACGAGGCGAGCAGATTGATCGAGATGTAATGCAAACCCGACGACACCCGCGCCCGGCCGGAGCCGTGCAGCAACAGACCGTAGGACGCGGCCAGCAGCACTTCGAAGAACACGAACAGGTTGAACAGATCAGCAGTGAGGAACGCGCCATACAGGCCCATCAACTGAATCTGGAACAATGCGTGGAAGCTTGAGCCCGCGCCATCCCAGCGCGCCATCGCAAAGAGGAGGGCGCTGACGCCGATGATCCCGGTCAGCACCAGCATCAACGCTGACAGGCGATCGACCACCAGCACGATGCCGAACGGCGCCTGCCAGTTGCCCGGCAGGTACACGCCGATCGAGCCGGGCACGCCAGTGTTCTGCGTCCATTGCAGCAGCATCACGGAAATGAACAGGCCGAGCAGGCTGGAGAACAGGTTGATTTTCGCCTTCAGTGGTCGGTGTTTCTCGCCGAGCATCAACATGATGGCGGCGGTCAGCAGCGGCAGCAGAATCGGTGCGGCGATCAGGTGAGTCATCGCCATCATTCTTTTGGCTCCCGGCCGTCAACGTGGTCGGTGCCGGTCAGGCCGCGCGAGGCGAGCAGAACGACGAGAAACAACGCGGTCATGGCGAAGCTGATGACGATCGCCGTCAATACCAAAGCCTGTGGCAGCGGGTCGGTGTAGTGCAGCAAATCTTGCGTCACGCCGTCCTTGATCACCGGCTCCTTGCCGATGAACAGGCTGCCCATGCTGAAGATGAACAGGTTGACCGCGTATGACAGCAGACACAGGCCCATGACCACCTGAAAGGTCCGTGGTCGCAGGATCAGCCAGACGCCGGACGCGGCGAGGATGCCGATGGCGATTGCGATGACTTCTTCCATCAGACGGCTCCTTTGCTGGCGACGGACTTGGGCAACGATGCGGTCTTGTGCCCGCGCACCGATTGGTGGGCGAGGGCGGTGAGGATCAACAGCGTCGAACCGACCACCACGCCGTACACGCCGATATCAAAGAACAGCGCGCTGGCGATATGGATCTCGCCCAGCAGCGGCAATGCGAAATGCCAGGTGTGCGTGGTCAGGAACGGGTAGCCGACCGCCAGCGCTCCGAGTCCGGTCGCCGTGGCGAACAGCAACCCCGTCCCCATCCAGCGCAGTGGTCGCAGGCTCATTTGCGCCTCGACCCACTGCGTACCGGCCACCATGTATTGCAGGATGAACGCCACCGACATCACCAGGCCGGCGACAAAACCGCCGCCCGGCTGATTGTGGCCGCGCATGAACAGGTAGAACGACACCACCAGAGCAATCGGCAGCAGCAGTCGTACCAGCACCGCTGGCACCATCATGAAGCCGAGCGCGGTATCGCTGGCCGTACGCGGGTTGACCAGATCGGTGACCACGTCCGGCGCCAGCAGGCGTTGCTGTGCGGGCAGTTGCAGGCTCTCTTTCGGTGGGCGGAAGCGGCGCAGCAAGGCAAACACGGTCAGCGCCACCGCGACCAGCACGGTGATTTCGCCGAGGGTATCGAAGCCACGGAAGTCCACCAGCATCACGTTGACCACGTTGCTGCCGCCGCCCTCAGGCATGGCGCGACTGAGGTAGAACGAGGAAATGTCGTTCGGTGTCTGGCGCGTGAGCATGGCGTACGACAGCAGTGCCATGCCACCGCCGACGGCAATCGACAGCAGCAAGTCGCGCAGACGACGAATGCGCGCCTTGCGCAGGGTGCTCGGCAGTGGCGAGACTTCCTCGATCCGTCGTGGCAACCAGCGCAGGCCTAGCAGGATCAGTACCGTGGTGACCACTTCGACCGCCAATTGCGTGAGGGCCAGATCCGGTGCGGAGAACCAGACGAAGGTCACGCAGGTCATCAGGCCGCAAACACTGACCATGGTCAAAGCCGCGAGACGGTGATACTTGGCTTGCCAGGCGGCACCAAGGGCGCAGGCAATTGCCAGTAGCCACAGGGTCACGAAGACGATGGAGCCGGGGATTTTCGGCCGGTCGCCCCAGCTCAGGCTGCTGTGCAACATCGCAATCAGGCCCGCTAGCACCGCCGCCAATACCACCAGAAACAATTGCATTTGCAGGCGACGGGTGCCGAGTCGGCGCTCGACCCTGCGGGCCATGCGCATCATGACGACCAGACTGCGCTCGAACAGGTGCTTGCCGTTGAAGCGGCCTATCAGTGGCGGATATTTGAAGCGCCCGCGCTTGAGTTGCTTGCGCAGCAACAAATAGACGACGATGCCGGCGGACATGGCAATCAGGCTCATGATCATCGGGGCGTTCAGACCGTGCCAGATCGCCAGGCTGTACTCCGGCAAGGTGCCACCCACCACGGGCAGCGCGGCGGCTGCAAGCAGCGGGCCGACCACGTGCGCGGGGAAAATCCCCACGACCAGGCAGGTGAACACCAGCAGTTCGACCGGCGCACGCATCCAGCGGGGTGGTTCGTGCGGGGTGTGCGGCAGGTCGGTGGCTGGCGGGCCAAAGAACACATCGACGGTGAAGCGTAGCGAGTAAGCAACGCTGAACGTACCGGCGATGGTCGCGACAATCGGCAACGCCGCTTCGACCCACGCGGTGGCGTTGATGAACACGGTTTCGGCGAAGAACATCTCCTTCGACAGGAAGCCGTTGAGCAACGGCACGCCGGCCATCGAAGCGCTGGCAACCATGGCCAGCGTCGCTGTGAACGGAATCAGTTTGATCAGGCCGCTGAGTTTGCGGATATCGCGAGTACCGCTTTCATGGTCGATGATGCCTGCCGCCATGAACAGCGAGGCCTTGAACGTGGCGTGGTTAAGGATGTGGAACACCGCCGCGACGGCGGCCAGCGGACTGTTCAGCCCCAGCAGCAGGGTGATCAGGCCGAGATGGCTGATGGTCGAGTAGGCCAGCAGACCCTTGAGATCGTTCTGGAACATCGCGCAATAGGCGCCGAGCAACAGCGTACATGCGCCGGCACCGCTGACGATGTAGAACCATTCTTCAGTGCCGGACAGCGACGGCCACAGGCGCGCGAGCAGGAAAACCCCTGCCTTGACCATGGTTGCCGAGTGCAGATACGCGGAGACTGGCGTTGGCGCCGCCATCGCATGGGGCAGCCAGAAGTGGAAGGGGAACTGGGCACTTTTGCTGAGTGCGCCGATGAGGATGAGAGGTAATAGAAGAGGGTAGAGGGCATGTGCGCGAATCTGATCGCCGGCGGCCAGGACCTTGTCCAGGTCATAGCTGCCGACGACATGGCCGAGGATCATGACCCCCGCCAGCAGACAGAGTCCACCGGCCCCTGTAACCATCAATGCCATATAGGCACCGCGGCGGGCGTCCGCGCGGTGGTGCCAGTAGCCGATCAACAGGAATGAGAAGAGGCTGGTCAGCTCCCAGAAAAACACGATCTGGATCAGGTTGCCGGAAATCACCAGCCCGAGCATGGCGCCCATGAACGCCAGAAAAAACGCGAAGAAACGCGGCACCGGGTCGTCCGGAGACATGTAATAACGGGCATATAAAGAGACGAGCGTGCCGATGCCGAGCACCAGCATCGAGAACAACCAGGCGAAGCCGTCCATGCGCAGGACGAAGTTCAACCCCAGGCTGGGGAGCCACATGAACTCTTCGCGGATGACGCCGCCATCGGCGATTTGCGGATACAGCATCGCGACCTGGACGGTGCCGATCAGAGCGACCAGACCTGCCAACAGGGATTCGGTATTACGCGCATTGTGTGGCAGCACCGCTGCCAGACAGCTGCCTATGAAAGGCAGAAGCAGTAGAACTATCAGGGACATAGGCTTCTAATCTGCGGAAGTTTGTGAAGCATCATACGTGCCAGCTCCCCGATCACCAAACGCCAGGATGTCTCAGAATCCTACAAAATAGTCTGGAAATTTCTGTTTGGCATTGTTTCGCAGGAAAGGAAGTTGCCAGTGATGGTCCCATCGCGAGAAGGCTTACGCTCACGGGGGACAAACAATACCTGTGGGCGCGGGCTCGCTCGCGAAGGCAATGCGTTGGACAGCACCCAGCCTGGTTTAACCCTGAGTTTCCCGCTCCAGCTCAGTCTCTGCTTCGGCAGCTTTACCCTTGGTCTTCAACTCACTGACAATCACTGCCGCCACAATCAACCCAGCGCCCAGCAGTGCAATCGCTGGCAAGCGCTCACCGGCAATCCGTCCGACAATCCCGGCCCACACCGGCTCACCGGCATAGATCAACGTGGCCCGCGTCGGCGATACACTCTTCTGTGCCCAGTTCATTGCCACCTGAATCGCCGCACTCGCGGCGCCCAGTCCCAGTGCGGTCACCAGCAGCGTCCAGGAAAAGTCCGGAATCGCTTCGTTCGTCGGCACCACCAGCAGAAACGACAAGACAGCCGTCACCGCCAACTGCACCACGGTCACCCGGCGCACATCGACTTGCCCGGCATAAGTGCTGATCAGAATGATTTCGGCCGCAATGGCAATGGCGCTGATCAGCGTGGCGATTTCCCCGGGGCTGAAATTCAGCGAGGCCCCCGACGGCCCCGACAGCAGCATCAAACCGGTAAACGCCAGCATGATACCGATGCTCGGCATCAACCCCGGTCGCCGCCCGAGCACCAGCCATTGCAGCAACGGGACGAACGGCACGTACAACGCGGTGATGAATGCTGACTGACTGCTCGGGATCGATTGCAGACCGACCGTCTGCAAACCGTAGCCGAGCATGATCGCCACACCGATGAAGGCGCCGGCCTTGAGTTCGAACAGGGTCAGTTCGCGCAGATGGCGCCAAGAGAACAGCGCCACGATGCACGCCGCAGCGGCGAATCGCAGACCGACAAAAAACATCGGCCCACTGACGGTCATCGCGTGTTGCACCAGCAGGAAAGTGCCGCCCCAGACCATGGTGATCAGCACCAGCACGCACTCGGCTTTGCTGAAACGGGAGAAACGGAGGGAGGTGTCGGGGCGATTCACTGACGTCATGACCTTGCGCACTATAAAAGGCAGGACGCACAATGCGCCCAACGTTGCGCAGTATACTGCCCAACCCCACCGAGTGAGCAATATAGTGCCCAAAGATTCCAGCCAACGAGCGTCCGTCCTGCAACACGTCAGCCAGAACGTCCGGCGTCTGCGCCACGCGGCAGACATGAGCCAGACCGCGTTGGCGGAAAAATCCGGGGTGAGCCGGCGCATGCTGGTGGCGATCGAGGCGGGCGAAAAGAATGTCAGCCTGACCACCCTCGACCGAGTCGCCGAAGCACTCGACGTCGCCTTCAGTGATCTGATCCAGGCATCCGACGCGCGCGATCCGAGCCGCATCAACGAAGTGGCGTGGGCGGGCACGATCCCTGGCAGTAAAGCGGTGCTGCTGTCCAAAGCCACGGCGACTCGCGAAGTCGAACAGTGGGAGTGGTGCCTGCAACCCGGCGAGGTCTATCCCTCGCAACCGGATGCCGACGGCTGGAGCGAACAGATCTACGTGTTTGAAGGCTGCCTGACGTTAATGCTCGGCGATCAACCGCAGCACATCAACGCGGGTGAGTTTTTCATGTTCGCCAGCAACCAGCCGCACGCCTATCGCAATGATGGGGATGTGGCGGCGCGGTTTGTCCGTAATGTGGTGATCTGAATGAGTCAGAGCGCAGATATCCTGATTATTGGCGGCGGCCTCAGCGGCACGATGCTGGCGGTGCAATTGCTGCGTCTGCCCGGTCAACGCAAGATTCTGATCATTGAACCGCGCGCCGAAGTGGGGCGCGGCGAGGCTTACAGCGCAGTCGAACCTGGCCATACGCTTAATGGCAACGCGGCGCGAATGAGCGTCGACCCGGATAACCCCAATGACCTGACGCAGTGGCTGACCGAGCATATTGCCGCTGGTGGCTGGCCGGAGTCGGCTGAGCAAAATGTACCTGTCAGTGAGTTGTTCCCGCCTCGTGGATTGTTCGGCGTTTACGTGCAACAACGGTTAGCCGAAGCCCGCAATGCCGGTGCGCAACAAGGCTCGACAGTCGAGCATGTCCGCGCGGAGGTCGTCGATCTGCACGCCGATGCGGATTCAGTGCACTTGACCTTGAGTGACGGTCAACTTTTACACGGCGCATTTGCTGTGCTCGCCACAGGCATGTTTCCCGCCGCACGCACGCCGCAGAAAGAATCTAGTGGCCTCAACGCCACCGCACTTGACCCTTGGGACGTCGCGGCCATGCGCCAACTCGATCCGCAATCGACCGTGCTGATCATCGGCTCCGGCCTGACCATGGTCGATGCCGTGGTCTCACTGGAACAGGCCGGGCATCGCGGGCCTATCGAGGTGTTTTCCCGTCACGGCTTGCTGCCTCACGTACGGCGCCAACCACCGGTTTGGGTGGATTTCCTCGCTGAAGATCCTGGCATTCGCTCGCCACGGCAGTTGCTGCGCGAATTGCGTCGGCATTGCCGTGAGGCCATCGCCCAAGGCATTGATTGGCAGGCGCCTCTGGACACGGTGCGCGCTCACATCGGACGCTTGTGGAGTCAGGCGACTGACGTGCAGCGTCGACAATTCGTACGGCATGTGCGGCCGTGGTGGGAGAGTCATCACCATCGTTCGCCGCCGCTGAGTGCGCAGTTGGTCGAACGGCTGCAGGGCGAGGGGCGGTTGCGGATTCAGGCGGCTTCTTTCAAAGGGCTTGAAACGTGCGTGGCGGACGGTGTGAGTATTCGCATTCGTCGCCGTGGTGAGGCTCAAACCTGTGTAGTTCATGGCGCTGCGCTGATCAATTCCAGTGGCATCGAGTATGACTGGCGTCGGGTGGCGCGACCGTTGCCGCAGCAGTTGCTGGCGCGGGGATTGGTGCGACCGGGGCCGTTGGCGTTGGGGATCGCGGCTGCGATTGATGGTGCAGTGCTGAACGAACACGGGCAGGCAGCGAATCGGCTGTTCGCCATGGGCCCGCCGTTGCGCGGGATGTGGTGGGAGAGTACGGCAGTGACCGATGTGGCGTTACAGGCGAAGGCGTTGGCGATGCGATTGTGTGCTGAGCAAGGCTGAGGATTGAGGTTGCTGATCAGGGCCTCTTCGCGGACTTGCCTGCGAAGAGGCCAGCAGGTTCAACATCTCTGTCTACTGGTCTGGCCTATTCGCTAGCAAGCGAGTTCCCACAGGGTTGTGTAGCGGCTGAAAGCTTACGCGACCACTTGATAACACGGCACATACGCCGCGCCGCCCGGCAGTTTCATCCGGTGCTGCGCAACGAAAGCTTTGAGCAGCGCATCGAGCGGTTGCATGATCGCTGCGTCACCACGGATCTGGTACGGCCCGTGTTCTTCAATCAAGCGAATGCCCTTGTCCTTGACGTTGCCGGCCACGATCCCGGAGAACGCCCGGCGCAGGTTGGCCGCCAGTTCGTGTGGCGGCTGATCGCGGTGCAGTTTGAGGTTGGCCATGTTTTCGTGGGTCGGATCGAACGGACGCTGGAACCCCTCCTCGATTTTCAACAGCCAGTTGAAGTGGAAGGCGTCGTTGCGCTCGCGGCGGAATTGCTTCACGGCTTTCAGGCCCTGAGTCATCTGGCGCGCGACTTCGGCCGGGTCGTCGATGATGATTTCGTAGTGCTGTTTTGCGGCTTCGCCAAGGGTGGCGGTGACAAACGCGTCGAGTTGCTCCAGATACGGTGCGGCATGTTTCGGCCCGGTCAGTACGACCGGGAACGGCAGGCCTTCGTTGTCCGGGTGCATCAGGATGCCCAGCAGGTACAGAAACTCTTCAGCAGTACCGGCGCCGCCCGGGAAGATGATGATGCCGTGGCCAACGCGCACGAACGCTTCGAGGCGTTTTTCGATGTCCGGCAGGATCACCAGTTCGTTGACGATCGGGTTGGGCGCTTCGGCGGCGATGATGCCCGGCTCGGTCAAGCCGAGGTAGCGACCGCCATGAATGCGTTGTTTGGCGTGGGCGATGGTCGCGCCCTTCATCGGGCCTTTCATGACGCCGGGGCCGCAACCGGTGCAGATGTCGAGGCTGCGCAGGCCCAGTTCGTGGCCGACTTTCTTGGTGTATTTGTACTCTTCGGTGTTGATCGAGTGGCCGCCCCAGCACACCACGATTTTCGGCTCGACACCCGGGCGCAGGGTGCGAGCGTTGCGCAGCAGGTGGAAGACGTAGTCGCTGATGCCTTGCGAAGTGCTCAGGTCGATGCGTTGGCTGTCGAGTTCATTCTCGGTGTAGACGATGTCGCGCAGAGCGCTGAACAGCATTTCCCGGGTGCTGGCGATCATTTCGCCGTCGACGAAGGCGTCGGCGGGAGCGTTCAGCAGCTCCAGGCGCACACCGCGATCCTGCTGGTGAATGCGGATTTCGAAATCCTTGTAGGCTTCAAGAATGGTCTTGGCGTTATCGACATGCGCGCCGGTATTGAGGATGGCCAGGGCGCACTGGCGGAAGAGGGTGTAGGTGCTGCCGGATCCGGCTTCGCTCAGTTGCTGAACTTCACGTTGAGAAAGGGTTTCCAGGCTGCCCTTCGGGCTGACCGAGGCGTTGATTACGTGTCGTTGGGTCATGCAATGATCCTTAAAACGATGTCATCTCAAGACGAGGCGATGGCATCCGAATAGTGTGTATCCATGAATGAAGATGGCACGATCTGCGCTGTACCGCCATGTCCCCGTTGATTGATAAAAAGATGAAAAGGAGCCCCAGCATAGCTAAATCCGCCGCAGAGGCGATAATGCCCCGGCCGGTTTTTTCCGTTGCCCTTTTTTGCCGCTCAAGGAAGTCATTCGTGATGTTTGAAATTCAGCCGATGGATGCCGCTACTTTTCGCCAGCAGACCCGCCGCAGCACGATCATCATCGCCGTGCTGTTTCTGGTGCTGGCGATGTTGTTTTCGGCGGTGGCAGTGGCGCTGTTCGGTGAGCCTGGCGGCGATAATCTGCGGTTCAATGTCGGTGGGGTGTTTGTCGCGTTCCTGTTGACGGCGGGGCTGTTGCGCGCGCGATTCTGGAATCAGAGCTGGATGGCCCCGGCTGTTTATAGCTGGCGGCTCAAGCGTAGCCTGATGAGTGTCACCAATGTGATGCATCAGGTGACGGCGGCGGTAGAAAAAAACGATCCGACGGCGATGAAGGTGTTGCGCTTCTATCATCTGGGGCTGACCCAGATGCATGAACTGGACGGTAACTCCAGTGATCACGGGCAACTATGGCGGGAAGTTGAGCAGCATAAGGAACGCATGCAGGCGTTGGGGCTTGATATCGATCAGCCACGCCTCGATCCGGCGTGGCTGGAAGCCTTGAAATCCGCGTCGCGTTAAAACGGAATGCGCCTGGCTCGGCGCAGTTTCCACGAGCGGATCAGCCGCCCATAGACCAACAGGTTGACCGCCAGCACCACGCTGGCGAGTGCCAGTTGAATCTGCGGTGTCAGCCCGGCCGGGTAGATGATCGGCCAGATGTAATGCTCGATGAATCCACCGGCGTATTCGGTCTGTCCGGCGGCGTGGCGCATCAGGTTTTCCCAGTAGGTCAACGGACAGGTCAGGTGCAACACCTCGACCGCGAAGCCCCACGCGGCGGCGGGCAAGTGCAACCACATCAGCCGTGGCCACTTGAGCACCAGCAACCCGCCGAACAGCACGAACACAATGAACAACAAATGAAACAGCACCAGCCCGTCGGCTGCGATTCGGTACAGCATGTTGTGTCCCTGACGCGATTGTGAAAGGCGTTATGTTACGCGCAGGCCTTGGGCAATGGCGCAAGCTTGTTCAAGCCAGAGAGGTTTTTTAATGGCACCGTTATCAACGGCTTTTCTGGATGGAGAGCGTTATCTGCGATTCACGGTTGCCGCGCAGTAGGTTTCTTCAAGACGCTGGTGGTTGTAAGTTGCCCGCGTGAAACTGCTCTACGCTGTAAGGAGGGTAATTTACTTGTGGCAGGAGGTGTGCATGACGACTGAGCAAGAGCATCCTGAACGGGATGACGATGAGACGGATGAGCCGACGCAAGAAGAAATAGAGCGGGAGAAGCACAAGGAGCAAACCTGGAAACACGATGACGGCAGAGAGCTATCGGAGCCTGATCGCAAGTTGTAATTGATTCTTGCGAAAAAGCCCCGCATCAAAGCCTGAGCGGGGCTTTTCGTTATTTCAGAGATCGTCCATCTGCGTGAAATCGGGGTGTGAGGCCCGATATCCCAGGGTTTTGTCGATCCAGGCATTGAGTTCGTTGACCATCACCGGTGCCTGACCAGGATACTCTTCGAGGGTGGTGCGCAGGATACGTTCGATGTCGGGAACGGCACGCAGGTTTCGGGTTTTTATGTAGTGGCCGATAAAACAGTCGAGTTGAAAGCGTTCTGTCATGGACAGATGAATACACTCCAGGTCGTTGGCCTGTTTGATTGCAAAATCGTCGCGCAACTTGGTTCTCTGCAGGTTTGAAAAAGTTGTTGGGGATTCCTGGTTTTGTTGACTCTTCGGTCAACTGATATGCCAAATGGAAATGCGGCGCGCATGCTATCGCTAGCGCCTCTAAATGTATGTATGACGGTTGAAATGTCTGACAGGCGGTTAGTTCGTTCAAACGACTGTTTCGCGTTGGGCTGTGTCATTGTTGAAACGCTTGTTGTAATGAAACGGAATCACTATTGATTCGAATCTTTTTAAATAAATTGATGCAAAGAACATTCAGGTCAGTTGTTCTATTAGCCTGGCGCCCTGATTGCGTGAATTTCCTACGGTTTTAGCGACTTTGTACCATTCGAACGTCTCCCACGGTTCGCCTTCGAACAGAAGCATATGTTCGGCGCGTTCGACGGGCGTTGCTGGATCGAGCCATTCGCGCACCAAATCTGCGCAGAACACCACAGGTCGACGATCATGGATATCAAGCATGCCGCCGACGCTGTCCGCAGTGATGATCACAAACCCATCGTCGTCCCGCGCCTGCGTGCCGGATGTAGGAAGTTGTCCGATGGCGGCGCAGAAAACTGGTCCGTGATCGGCCCGACGGATCAGCCACGGTTGTCGGGTTTTATCCTCGGCATCCACCCACTCAAACCAGTTGTCGACCGGGACGATCAAGCGATCCCGCCAGATGGCCCGGAAGAATGGGCCATGGGCGACTTTCTCCACTCGCGCGTTGATTGGCGCTGCGCGATCCTTGGCCCAGTGTGGGCGCCAGCCCCAGCGCAGGTTGTCAGCGCACAGTCGTTGATCGTGCTGATGGAGCACGGCCAGCGAAGTGGTCGGGGCCGCGTTGTAGCGATTCAGCGGCGCGTCGCCCACATGATTGAGCAACGCATCCGGGATGCTCAGCACAGCAACGAAATCGTGAATGCCACGGTACTGCGAGAGTCTTGCGCACATGGGCTGAATCTCCGGTTGGACGGTTTCAGCTTAGTCGCTGATGCGCTCTCAATCCTGGTCTTGAGCAGACACTGGCTAACTGAGCGAGCGCCGGAACCAAACCCTGTGTACCTTATCCAGCCTCGGCTCGCAGAACCGGGCGCAGGGAAGGGTAAGGGCGAAGGAGTTTTGCCAATCGACAACGTGACCGCAGCGGTCGGACTCAAGGCGAAACATGACAACCGGATTCAGACTTCTTTGTGCAGCAGCCATTGTTTTGGGGTTGGCCGGTTGCATTGCCGCGCCCATCGAATTGACCGCGCAAACCGAAACACGCCTGAAAGCTCAAGCGCCGGTGCGCTTTTTGCTGACGTACGATGATGGCCCCAGCGCCTCGAGTTTCTGGAATCCGTCGGCCACGGTCCTCGACAGCCTCAAAGACAACCCCCTGCAACCGGGCATCAAAGCGGTGTTCTTCGTCCAGACCCGTGCGCCCAGGGCAGGCGACAGCGAGATCGGCCGCGCCATCATGCGTCGCGAGCATGAGGAGGGGCATATCCTCGGTTTTCACACCGCGACCCACTGGCACACCAATCATCGCTTGCTCGACCCGCGGGAGCTGGAAACGTCGCTGAGCAACGGTACGGCTGACATCGCCGCCATTACCGGGGCGCCACCCCGGTTATTGCGTCCGCCATTCTGGAACTACGACAAGCGCACTTTTGCCGCCTATCAACAACATGGATTACACGTCTTGTTGACGGATTTGAGCGCTAATGACGGCAAGATTTGGGGGTTTAACGCCAGCCCGCGGCGCCGGGCGAACCTGTTGCGGCAGTTGTCGCAAGTCCGGGAGCGCATCGCTCTTGGTGAGTTTCCAACCGTGGACGGGGTCATTCCGGTGGTGGTGACCTTCCATGACCTCAATCGCTACACCGCGCGGCATACTCGCGAATATCTGCAAATCCTGCTGGACAGTGCAGCCGCCACAGGCGTGAGGCTGGCGGACAAGCCGTTCTACGATGACCACGCTGCGCTGGAGAAGGCCGCGCTGGCGCGCACGGTTCAGCAAAGTTCGGATCAAGTGGAGTTACCGGGCATCTGGAACTGGGTCTGGGATCATGACGCCCACTGAGTCGTCGGGTCAATGTTGTGATCCGGTTGGCATTTTTGTATCGAGCAGGACACCAATGGCTCATCTATGCTTTCTGGGTTGACCGATTCTCTCATCGCCTGCGAGGCGTCAGCCCATGCTTGCCATCGCCGATATTTGCCGCATTGTCGAATCCGGCTTCCCCGCGTTTAAATGCGACTGCATTCCTACGCCGCAGGGGCTATTGCAAATCAAAGTCTATGAGCCCGACAGCGGTCACGTCGAGTTACTGCTCAATGGTGTTTCCCCGGAACATCTCGTCACGATCCGCGATATTTCCAACTTCATCGGTGAGTTACGCACGGAGATCAATGCGGGACGCAGGGCTTTTGCCGGTTAAACCTCATAAACGCCGCTGAAACGCCTGAACGATGCGCAACGTCGCGTCGCTGGTTTCCAGGTTCTGTACCGCGTCCAGTGGATGCCAGATGCAATCGGTGATCTCGTTCTGCGGGCGTACCCGGTCAATGTTCAATACCGATGCCTCGTAGACGTGATGCCGCGTGCTCCCGGTTTGCAGTTCCATCAGGTAAAGCACATCGTCGGCATCCAGTCCGGTTTCTTCCTGCAATTCACGCATGGCCGCATCCGCTCGGGTTTCCCCAGGCTCGACCTTGCCGCCGGGCAATGTCCAGCGACAGCGGGGTTTGCGCACCAGGAGTACGTGTCGATCCTGCTCGCAAATAACGGTTGCGCGTACTTTCATTTGTTACCTTTTTGGCGGGATGTCATAAACATGAAATAAAACTGCAATATTCGAGCCGGGTCCTTGCTCAAGGTTCCTTGGGTTTTGGCGCTTTTGGTTGTACGAAAACGGCCAAACCCCTGACAGACAGCATAGCGACACTCGGTCGGCACTTCGGCGCAATCAGGGTGTAAGGTAAAAGCGTGTAGCTGAACCAACCGTTAGCGGACAGGAGGTGTCCATGAGCATTCCCATGTTGAACAAAATGCACATGAACGGCTATGACGTGCTCAGCGTGAACAACGGCCCGTGGCGGGTCTGCACCCAGGGTGACCGGCTGGCGTCGTTTCGCAGCAGAGAAGAGGCGCTGGCGTATGCAGCGGCGCTCCCCGGTTACAAAAAGCGCTCGACACGTGCTCAAACTGAGAGCGTGAGCTAAATATTTGTAACCTGTAACGAAAGAGCCCCGGTTTATGCCGGGGCTTGTGTTTTGGGCTGCGTCGGCCTCAGTGAACCTTGGTACGGCTGATGGCGCGAGCCTTTACTTCCTTGGCATACAGTTGCAGCCGCTCTTCATCGCTCTGCAGTACCTCGCAGGATCTCAGTACGGTCTGAGCATCCGCCTCGTTGCCGGACTGGCGCAACTGTTCGGCGATACGTTTGAGGTCGACGGCCGACCATCGCAGATCCGAGGCCACACTTTGCAAGTCACGCTGAAGTTCGTGTTCGTATTCATTGAGCCGCATGGTCATCTCCAGAACATTCTCGGTAGAAAAGACTAGTCGCATTTTTCACGGTGTGTGCGCAGTTCGTCTGTCATCGGCTCAAAGGACATGAAAATTGCCCAATCACCATTGAGGGCGCGGGGCCATGATGGATGTGTACTCCGTTACGCGATACATTCGCTTTTTTTTAAGCAGGAAAACATGATGCGGATATGGATCGGGAGTTTGGCGTTGGTCATGTTGGCCGGTTGCTCGTTGCCGGCTTCATTGGTGCCGGGTGAGCCTAATCTCAGCAAGACCAGTGACAAAGCACCCAAAGACTATGCCGCGTGTGTATTGCCGTTATGGCAGCAGGATGTTGCAAAGGCTTCGCAGACGTCGATTTCCAACGGCTACCGCGTTACGGCGCCCAGCATCATCACCGCTGACGAGATTCTCGATATCGTGAAATACAAGGACGGCAGCCGCGTATCGCTGTATCAGGGGCCGCCGTGGGCCAAGTCCGGTTCGTTGCGCAAATCGGTGCGTGACTGCCTCTGACGACTGCTTGAGGAGCACCGTCAGAGCGTATCCACCAACCAGTCCCGAAACGCCTTCAGCGACGGCAGAGTTTCGTTGCGCGGTGGATACACCAGGTAATAGCTGCGCCGACTGGTGATGGGTTCTCCCAGTTGCAGCAACTCGCCATTCAACAACTCTTCCTCGACCAGAATTCGTGGCACCAGGCCTACGCCGATATTCGCGCGTACGGCCTGAATCAAGTGCGACGTCATTTCAAAGCTCGGCCCGATGCGCATGCTGCGATGCGGCAAGGCGTGATGGCTGAACCATTCCGCCCATGCCTGGGCATTACTGCTGACGTTGAGCAGCAATTGCCCGGCGATGTGCTGCTCTGCGCCATTGCGCTCGGCGGCAGACCACTGTGCACTGGCGATCACCACCAGTTCTTCGGTGTGCAGGGGCAGGGCTGTCAGCCCTGGCCATTCACCGCCGCCGACGCAGATGGCGGCATCGATTTCACTGGTATCAAAGTCAATCGCTTCGATGCGTGAGTGCAGGTGCACGGTCATGCCCGGGTGCGCGGTGTAGAAGTCCTTGAGGCGCGGCAACAACCATTTCGAGCCAAACGTTGGCAGCGTTGCCAATCGCAAACTGTGGATGCCGGAACCAAACGCCATGGCTTGCAGGGTCGCGCTGCGGATCTGCCCGAGGGCTTCGGCGAGTTCGCGTTGATACATGCGCCCGACATCGGTCAGGACGACTTTGCGACCTTCGCGATTGAACAAGCGCATGCCGAGCATCTTCTCCAGAATTTGCACCTGACGGCTGACCGCACTTTGCGTCAACGACAGCTCATGGGCGGCGCGGGTGTAGCTTTCATGGCGTGCGGCGGCCTCGAAGGCCAGCAATAACGACATGGAGGGCGTGAGCGTTCGCGGATTCATTCGTAAAAGTCATTGATAGCGGGTCGAATTTACGGTTGTCCCAGCGTCCTTCAACAATGAACATTGGCACCATTAGATGGCGGAGGGTGACGCAATCATTCGTTGCGTACAACTGTTCACCGCCACACGACCCGAATTTGCCCTGAGATGCCCTGACCGATGATTGCCCAACTGTCGCCCGCTACCGCACTGACCGCCGATTACCAGCAGTTCCTCAAAGCCCTGAAGGCCAGCGGTTTTCGCGGTGAAATCAGCGCCGACTACGCCAGCCGCGTGGTGTTGGCGACCGACAACTCGATCTATCAACGCCTGCCACAAGCGGCGGTGTTTCCCATGGATGCCGAGGATGTGGCGCGGGTTGCACGGCTGATCGCCGAGCCTGCTTACAAACAAGTGGTGATCACACCACGCGGCGGTGGCACCGGCACCAATGGGCAGTCGCTGACCGACGGCATCGTCGTCGACCTGTCGCGGCACATGAACCGCATTCTGGACATCAACGTTGAGCAGCGCTGGGTGCGGGTGCAGGCCGGGGTGGTCAAGGATCAGCTCAACGCCGCGCTGAAATCCGCCGGGCTGTTTTTCGCACCGGAGTTGTCGACCTCCAACCGTGCCACCGTCGGCGGCATGATCAACACCGACGCCAGCGGCCAGGGCAGTTGCACCTACGGCAAGACCCGCGACCATGTGCTCGAACTCGACATGATCCTGCGTGGTGGCGAGCGTCTGCACGGTCTGCCACTGGAGGAAAGCGAGTTGACAGCGCTGTGTGCCCGGCAAGACCGGGTTGGCGACGTCTATCGCTGCGCCCGGCAGATCATCGATGAGCAGGGCGCACTGATCAAAGAGCGTTTCCCCGATCTCAACCGCTGCCTGACCGGTTACGACCTTGCGCATCTGCGTGAAGCCGATCACCGTTTCAACCTCAACAGTGTGCTGTGCGGTGCTGAAGGTTCGTTGGGGTTTGTGGTCGAGGCGAAGTTGAATGTGCTGCCGATCCCCAAGCACACGATGCTGGTGAACATTCGTTACGCAGGCTTCATGGACGCGCTTCGCGATGCCCGGGCCTTGATGGCGCTCAAACCGTTGTCGATCGAAACCGTGGACTCCAAAGTCCTGCTGCTGGCGATGCAGGACATCGTCTGGCACGGCGTTGCCGAGTATTTCCCGGAAAGCGCCGAGCGGCCAACCCTGGGGATCAACCTGGTCGAGTTCTGTGGTGATGATCCCGAAGACTTGCAGCGCAGGGTCGAGACCTTCATCGAACACTTGATCAGCGATCAAACCGTTGAGCGGCTGGGCCACACGCTGGCCGTCGGGCAGGCCGCCGTGAGCAAGGTGTACGGCATGCGCAAACGGGCGGTTGGTCTGCTCGGCAACGTCGCCGGTGAAGCGCGGCCGCAGCCGTTTGTCGAAGACACCGCCGTGCCGCCGCAGCATTTGGCCGAGTACATCGCCGAGTTGCGCGATTTGCTCGACAGCCATGGCCTGCAGTACGGCATGTTTGGCCATGTCGATGCGGGCGTGCTGCACGTACGACCGATTCTCGACATGAAAGATCCGCAGCAAGCGGCGCTGGTGCGCCCGGTGTCCGACGGTGTTGCCGCGTTGACTCAACGCTACGGCGGACTGCTGTGGGGCGAGCACGGCAAAGGCCTGCGCTCGGAATACGCACCGGCGTTTTTCGGTGAGCTGTATCCGGCACTGCAAGCCCTGAAGGCGGCGTTTGACCCGTTCAACCAATTCAACCCGGGCAAGATCGCCACTGCCGCCAATACCGATGCGACGTTGCTGAAAATCGACGAAGTGACTTTGCGCGGCGAACTGGATCGGCAGATCGACGAAAAAGTCTGGCAGAGCTACGGCGCGGCCATGCACTGCAACGGCAACGGTGCCTGCTATAACTTCGACCCGGACGATGCGATGTGCCCGTCGTGGAAAGCCACCCGTGAACGTTCGCAGTCGCCCAAGGGCCGGGCTTCGTTGATTCGCGAGTGGCTGCGGTTGCAGGGCGAGGCGGGGGTTGATGTGTTGTCGGATGCCATTCGCCGCCCGGCGTTTTTCTCATCGCTGTGGCAGCGCTGGCGCAACAGCCGTGCGCAGTCCGAAGACTTCTCCCATGAGGTCTACGACGCCATGGCCGGTTGCCTGGCGTGCAAGTCCTGCGCGGGACAATGCCCGGTCAAGGTCAACGTGCCGGAGTTTCGTTCGCGGTTTCTTGAGCTGTATCACAGCCGTTATCTGCGTCCGGCACGGGACTATCTGATTGCCTCGCTGGAATACAGCATCCCGTACATGGCGCGTATTCCGGCGCTGTACAACGGTTTGATGGGCGCCTCGTTTATTCGCCGCCTGCTCGAACGCTTGGGGGGTATGGTCGATGTGCCGCTGCTCAGTCGCTTTGATTTTCACGCAGCCATGCGCCGTTGGCAGGTGCAACCGGCGACGGTGGCGACCTTGTCTGCACTGAGCGCGGCGCAACGTGAGCGCAGCGTGGTGCTGGTGCAGGACGCCTTCACCCGTTACTTCGAAGCACCGCTGCTGGCAGACCTGATCGAACTGATTTCGCGTCTGGGTTATCAGGTGTATCTGGCGCCGTTCAGCGCCAACGGCAAACCCCTGCATGTTCAGGGTTTCCTGTCGGCGTTCAACCGCGCGGCGCTGCGCAATGCCCGGCAACTGCGTGAACTGGCGGATGTCGGTGTGCCGCTGCTGGGGCTGGACCCCGCGATGACCCTGGTGTATCGCCAGGAATACTTGAAAGTGCCCGGCATGGAGCAATGCCCGGAAGTGGCGCTGGTGCAGGAGTGGTTGCTCAAGGTGATGCCGGAACAGGTTCGTCAGGGCAATGCCCAGACGTTCCGTTTGCTGGCCCATTGCACGGAAAAAACCAACGCCCCGGCCGCCACTCGGCAATGGGAGCAAGTGTTTGAACGCGCGGGACTCAAACTGGCGACTCAGGCCACCGGCTGCTGTGGCATGTCCGGCACCTATGGTCACGAGGCGCGTAACCGCGAAACGTCGGCGGTGATCTACGAGCAATCGTGGGCGCGGCAGGTTGATGTGCCGGTGGCGCAGGGCGAGGCGCTGGCCACCGGTTATTCGTGCCGTAGCCAGGTCAAGCGCCAGTCGGATCAGGCGCTGCGCCATCCGTTGCAGGTGCTGCTGGCGGTTCTGCGTCGCTGAGCAGTTCGTCGTCCGGGGCGTTGTCCCAGATCATCCGAGGGTCGAAACTCATCGCCGAGAGCATGGTGAACACCACCACCATGCCGAAGAACAGGATGCCCGGGCGCGGCTCGATATCGCCCAGCGCCTGGAATTTCACCAGCGCTGCGACCAACGCCACCACCAGCACGTCGAGCATCGACCAATAGCCGATCAGCTCGACGAAGCGGAACAGTTTCGAGCGTTCGCGACGCGCCCAACCGCTGCCGCACTGCACGGTGATCAGCAGCAGCGACAGGGCGACGAACTTGATGCCCGGCACCGCGATGCTGGCGATGAAAATGATCAGGGCTATGTCCCACGCGCCACCGTCCCAGAACTCCAGCACGCCACTCATGATCGTGCTGTCGGCGCCGTTGCCGAGCATGACGGTGTTCATCACCGGCAGCAGATTGGCCGGCACATAAAACGCCAGCGCTGCAAACAGGTAGGCCCAGGTGCGAGCCAGTGAATGGGGCTTGCGCCGGTGTAACGGTGCGTCACAGCGCGGGCACTCTTGGGGCTCGTCGCTCATGTCACAGGCCAGCCCACAGCTGTGACACAGGGAGAGATTGAGTTCGCTGGCCGTCGCTGGTCGTTTCATGGAATGTCCCACAGATCACGAATGTCGCGGCCGGCGATGCGGATCATCATCAGGCTCAGTGCGGCAAGGGCAAACAGACCGATGCCCGGCAACACATCAAGCAACCCCGCGAGTTTGAACACCGCCACCATCGCCCCCAGCAGGCAGACTTCGAGCATGCTCCAGGGGCGCAACGTTTCCAGCCAGCGCAAACAGACCTTGAAGCCCGGCGCTCGGCGTGAAGAGAGGGCGAAGCTGAGCACCCAGATCAACAGCACCAATTGAAAGGCCGGGGCGATGATGATCGAAATCGCCGCGACCATCGCCATGAACGTGATGGGCCCTTGACTCAGCGCCAGCACCGAATCCCACAGCGTCGCACTGTTTTTCAGGCCCTTCATGCTGATGCTCATCACCGGGTAGAAATTGGCGAACAACCACAGCATGGCCGCGGTAAAGCTCAGGGCCAGCCGTTGTTCGGCGGTCAAACCGTTGTAGCGCTGCAACACGCCACCGCAGCGCGTGCAAAGGGTCTTCTGATGCTGAGTGAGCACGACTTTTTCGTACACACAGTCGCAGTGCTCACAGATGATCAGGTGTTCGGTGTGGGCCATGGGTGGCACTCGACGGCTGGGCACAAGACCTGATCACTATAGACCCCGTCAGCGCCATGGGCTGGGAGGGGCGAATGATTTGTGATCCAGCCACAAGTCCAGTGTGGGCGCGGGCTTGCTCGCGAAGGCGATGTATCAGGCGCCGCGCCTCTGCCGGCGCGCACCGGTGATGGTGCACAGATGACGCAACGTACGACGAAGCCAGATCAGGTCGTGCCGTGATTTTTGCTGCACCGCTGGTGCCTTGGTGTTGCCAATGTGCCGGGCAAAGTCCGCCGCGAGTGTTTCTTCTGTGCCAATCCCTTTGAGTTTCTTCACAAGCCTGCCGTTCTTGTAGAACAGCACCGTCGGCGTTCCCGTGACCAGCGGATGGCGCGGCGACTCACGGGTATTGAGCATGTAGATGTTGGCACGATGCCGATACGGCTCGGCAGTCTGACGAAAAATCGGCCCGGCCCTTTCGCAGGCGGGGCAGTGTTCGTTGGCGAAGTACAGGATGACCGGCCGCCAGGTTTTCAGGGCTTTACGGTAAATGGCAGGCAAGTCCGAACGACGAGTTGTCGTTTGCATGGAAACCTCCTTGTTCAACGAGTGAGCGCGACTGCAACGTTAACCCCCATCGAACCCTCTCATCTACTGTCAGAGTTGACAGGCAGGCATCACTAAAGCAGTGCGCTCGCTTGATCACGGTGCACCCGAATGTTGCCCGAGTACCCGCCCATGTGTGGCCCTCGGTAGCGTTGGGCAGTGGCACCTCACGTAGCGCCTAATGCCGCACATCATGCATCCCTTTGATTCTTCAAGCATTTCAATCCATTGCAGATTCCTGGCGAATCCTGTGGCACACTTTCTGCTGTCTATTCCGTAGTAACAAACCAAGTTCCGTTGTAGCGGAATAAACAGTCTCAGGAGTGCTTGCCATGCATCGCCGACCTTCCTTGTTCAAAGCGTGTGTTTTTGTTCTTGCAGCTTCTTCAACTGTCATGGGCCTGGCTCAGGCCGCCGACAGCAAGCTCGACAGTGTGCTGGCCCGCGGAAAACTGATTGTGGGCACCGGCAGCACCAATGCGCCGTGGCACTTTCAGGGCGCGGACGGCAAGTTGCAGGGCTTTGATATCGACATCGCCAGGATCGTGGCCAAAGGGCTGTTCAACGACCCGGGCAAAGTCGAGTTCGTGGTGCAGTCGTCCGATGCGCGGATCCCCAATCTACTTACCGACAAAGTCGATATGAGTTGCCAGTTCATCACCGTGACAGCCAGCCGCGCTCAACAAGTTGCCTTCACCCTGCCGTATTACCGCGAAGGTGTTGGCTTACTGCTGCCGAACAACAGCAAGTACAAGGAAATCGAAGACCTGCAAGCCGCAGGCGACAGCGTGACGGTCGCGGTGCTGCAAAACGTATACGCCGAAGAACTGGTGCATCAGGCATTGCCCAAAGCCAAGGTCGATCAGTACGACAGCGTCGATCTGATGTATCAGGCCGTGAACTCCGGCCGCGCCGATGCTGCCGCCACCGACCAGTCCTCGGTCAAATACCTGATGGTGCAGAACCCTGGCCGCTATCGCAGCCCGAGCTATGCCTGGAGCCCGCAGACCTACGCGTGCGCCGTCAAACGTGGCGATCAGGATTGGTTGAACTTCGTCAACACGGCGTTGCATGAAGCCATGACCGGCGTTGAATTCCCGACTTACGCGGCGTCGTTCAAGCAATGGTTCGGTGTTGACCTGCCATCGCCCGCCATCGGTTTCCCTGTCGAATTCAAATGATCCTGTGAGAGTGGGGCGCCCATAACGCGCCCCGCTCAAGGTACTGCTGACCATGAACTATCAGTTGAACTTTGCCGCCGTGTGGCGCGATTTCGACACCTTGCTGGCGGGGCTGGGTCTGGGCCTTGAACTGGCGCTGGTGTCGATCGCCATCGGTTGCGTGATCGGCCTGCTGATGGCGTTTGCCTTGCTGTCCAGGCATCGCGCCTTGCGGGTGCTGGCCTCGGTGTACGTCACGGTGGTGCGTAATACGCCGATCCTGGTGTTGATTCTGTTGATCTACTTTGCGTTGCCGAGCCTGGGGATCCGGCTGGACAAGATCCCGTCGTTCATCATCACCCTGTCGTTGTATGCCGGGGCGTACCTGACCGAAGTGTTCCGGGGTGGCTTGCTGAGCATTCCCAAAGGCCAGCGCGAAGCCGGGCTGGCGATCGGCCTCGGTGAATGGCAGGTCAAGGCCTACGTCACCGTGCCGGTAATGCTGCGCAACGTCTTGCCCGCGCTGTCGAACAACTTCATTTCGCTGTTCAAGGACACCTCGTTGGCTGCCGCGATTGCGGTGCCGGAGCTGACCTATTACGCGCGCAAGATCAACGTCGAGAGCTACCGGGTGATCGAAACCTGGCTGGTGACCACGGCGCTGTATGTCGCGGCCTGTTACCTCATCGCCATGCTGCTGCGTTATCTGGAGCAGCGTCTGGCGATCCGCCGATAGGAGGCAGTGATGTACCAATCCCCCAGTTGGTTGCATGAGTTATGGGTGGCGCGCGAGCCGCTCTGGCAGGGTTTTCTGACCAGTGTGCAGGTGTCGGCGCTGGCGATTTTGTTCGGCACGATGCTCGGCGTCGTCGCGGGTCTGGTGCTGACCTACGGCAAGTTCTGGATGCGCGCACCGTTTCGTTTTTACGTCGACATCATTCGCGGTACGCCGGTGTTTGTATTGGTGCTGGCCTGCTTCTATATGGCACCGGCGCTGGGCTGGCGGATCAGCGCTTTTCAGGCCGGCGCGTTGGGCCTGACGCTGTTCTGTGGCTCCCACGTTGCCGAGATCGTACGCGGTGCGTTGCAAGCCTTGCCTCGCGGCCAGATGGAAGCGGGCAAAGCCATTGGCCTGACGTTTTATCAATCCCTCGGCTACGTGCTGTTACCCCAAGCGCTGCGGCAGATTCTGCCGACCTGGGTCAACTCGTCCACCGAAATCGTCAAGGCGTCGACCTTGCTGTCGGTGATCGGCGTGGCCGAATTGCTGCTCAGCACCCAACAGATCATCGCTCGGAACTTCATGACACTGGAGTTCTACCTGTTCGCCGGTTTTCTGTTCTTCGTCATCAACTTCGGCATCGAATTACTCGGCCGGCACATTGAAAAACGGGTGGCCTTGCCATGACAGACGCTCCAGTTTCCAACGTACAAAACGGCCAGCCACTGCTGGACATCCGTGGCCTGCACAAGCAGTACGGCGCGGTCGAAGTACTCAAAGGTGTCGACCTCAGTATGCAACGCGGCAACGTGGTGACACTGATCGGCTCCAGCGGGTCGGGCAAGACCACGCTGCTGCGTTGCGTGAACATGCTTGAGGAGTTCCAGGGCGGGCAGATCCTGCTCGACGGCGAATCCATCGGCTATGACGACGTCAACGGCAAACGCGTGCGCCACGCAGAAAAAGTCATCGCCCGTCGTCGCGCGATGACCGGCATGGCGTTCCAGCAATTCAACCTGTTCCCGCACTTGACGGCCTTGCAGAACGTCACCCTTGGGCTGCTCAAGGTGAAGAAAATGTACAAGGACGAAGCCGTGGTCCTGGCCGAGAAATGGCTGGAGCGGGTGGGCCTGCTTGAACGGCGTAATCACTTCCCGGGTCAGTTGTCCGGCGGTCAGCAACAGCGCGTGGCGATTGCCCGGGCCATTGCCATGAACCCGAGCCTGATGCTGTTCGACGAAGTCACCTCGGCGCTCGACCCGGAGTTGGTCGGCGAAGTGCTTAACGTGATCAAGGGCCTGGCCGACGAAGGCATGACCATGCTGTTGGTGACCCACGAAATGCGTTTCGCTTTCGAGGTCTCGGACAAGATCGTTTTCATGAATCAGGGGCGGATCGAAGAGCAGGGGCCTCCCAAGGAGCTGTTCGAACGCCCGCAATCACCGCGGTTGGCTGAGTTTCTCAAGAGCACGCGGTTCTAATTTTTGCTTTGTAATCAGGAGAAGTACCCATGAGCATTACTCGATACGGCACCGGCAGCACGGCCGCTGGCGGTCAGCCACGCCCCTTCGCTCGCGCCGTTGAAGCGGATGGCTGGCTGCATGTGTCCGGCCAGGTGCCCGCGGTGGATGGCGAGATCATTGTTGGCGGCATCGTCGAGCAGACCCATCAGACCATGAAGAACCTGATCGCCATTCTCGAAGAGGCCGGTTATGGCCTGGAAGATGTGGTTCGCGCTGGCGTATGGCTGGACGACCCGCGGGATTTCACCAGTTTCAACAAGGTGTTCGGCGAATACTTCAAACCTGAGCACGCCCCGGCACGGGCCTGCGTACAGGCGAGCATGATGGTTGATTGCAAGGTCGAGATCGATTGCATTGCGTACAAGAGAAAGGGTTGAGAGGGGGCTTGCTCGCCAAAGCGCTCTTACCGTCGATGCGGCACTCTCGGTAAACTCCCGGCACTTTCATTGGGGACTGCAGAAATGACCGAAGACACCATCAAACGCCGGGCGCGTGGCCTGGACCGAGCGTTCGATATCCTCGATTTCCTCAAGGAAATCGGCCAGCCGCTGCGCCCGAACGACATCGCCAACGGCATCGGCAGCCCGAAATCCACGGTCTATGAGTTGGTCGCGTCCTTGTTGGAGCGGCGGATTCTGGAACCGGTGGGCAAGGACGGTCACGTCTATCTCGGCCGGCAGTTGTACTTCCTCGGTCAGGCGCACCTGCGTCATTTCGACCTCAGCCGCGAGGCCGATCACGCCTTGCAGGAGATCGTCAGCCAGACCCGTGAAACCGCGCAGATGTGCCTGCTCAATGGGCGCAAGTACACGGTGGCGTTGATGAAGGAAGGTGAACGGCATTTCCGTATTTCTTCCGACATCGGCGAGAACGCGCCGATTCCGTGGACGGCATCCGGTCGTTTGCTACTGGCGCACCTGAGTGACCAGCAAATCGTCGACCTGATCGACGAAGACGATTACATCCTGCCCGACGGTGAACGCTTGTCGCTGGAGCTGTTTCTGGCGCAGATCCGTCAGGCCGGTATCGACGGATTTTTTTCCTTCGACAGCGTCGCCGACACCTTCACCCATTGCTTCGCCGCTCCGGTCAAAGACCCTAATGGCGTGGCCATTTGCACCCTGTGCATCGTCGCACCACGGGCCGATGCGAAGAACAATTACGACGACTATCGCCGGGTTCTGATCGAGAGCGCCAACAGCCTCGCCCGGCGAATCAACGAATAAACGCGGCGGCCTGCGGCCGCGGCTGCGAGGAGTTTGACCATGACGACTGCCATCAATACTGCTGCGCAAAAGGGCGATGCCGCGATCGGCGCGCACCTGGCGCGTGACGTCAGCCTGCCGGCGCTGGTGCTGCACCGCGAAGCGTTGGAACACAACATTGGCTGGATGCAAAAGTTTGTCAGCGACAGCGGCGCCGAGTTGGCGCCCCACGGCAAAACCAGCATGACCCCGGCGCTGTTCAAGCGCCAGCTCGACGCCGGTGCCTGGGGCATCACCCTCGCCAGTGCGACCCAAACCCGTGCGGCCTATACCCATGGCGTACGCCGGGTGCTGATGGCCAACCAATTGGTCGGCACGCCAAACATGGCATTGATTGCCGAACTGCTGGCGGATCCGTCGTTCGAGTTCTATTGCATGGTGGATCACCCGGACAACGTGGCCGATCTCGGTGCTTACTTTGCCTCGCGCGGTGTGAAGCTCAACGTGATGATCGAATACGGCGTGGTCGGTGGTCGTTGCGGGTGCCGTAGCGAGCAGGAAGTCATCGAACTGGCCAAAGCAATCAACGCGCAACCTTCGTTGGCGTTGACCGGTATCGAAGGTTACGAAGGCGTGATTCATGGCGATCACGCGGTCAGCGGCATTCGTGAGTTCGCCGCGTCGCTGGTGCGTCTGGCGGTGCAGTTGCAGGACAGCGGCGCGTTTGCCATTGCCAAGCCGATCATCACGGCTTCGGGGTCGGCTTGGTATGACCTGATTGCCGAATCGTTCGAGGCGCAGAACGCGGGCGGACGTTTCCTCAGTGTGTTGCGCCCTGGCAGTTATGTCGCGCATGACCATGGCATCTACAAAGAGGCGCAGTGCTGCGTGCTCGATCGGCGCAGCGATTTGCACGAAGGTTTGCGGCCGGCGCTGGAGGTCTGGGCTCATGTGCAGTCGATGCCGGAACCGGGGTTTGCGGTGATTGCGCTGGGCAAACGGGATGTCGCGTTCGATGCCGGTCTGCCGGTACCGTTGCTGCGTTACCAGGCCGGTGTGGTGCCGGCGGTGGGCGATGACGTCGGCGCGTGCAAAGTGACAGCGGTGATGGATCAGCACGCGTTCATGACCGTAGCGCCGGGCGTTGAGCTGCGCGTGGGTGACATCATTTCCTTCGGCACTTCGCACCCGTGCCTGACCTTTGATAAATGGCGCGTGGGGTTGCTGGTCGACGAGCAGTTGACGGTGATCGAGTGCATGGAGACCTGTTTCTAAGGCTCGCCAAGGCGTCTGCCCAGACACCCTCGATCAAACAGAGACCCACAAAATGACCAGCCTCAGCCCCTTGGGCCCACACCGCCCGCGCATCGCCTTGATTGGCGAGTGCATGATCGAACTTCAGCAACGCGCCGACGGCAGTCTGCTGCAAAACTTCGGCGGCGATACCCTCAACACGGCCGTGTACCTGTCCCGCGCCTTGGGCGATCAGGCTCAGGTTGACTACGTCACCGCGCTGGGCGATGACAGTTTCAGCGACGCCATGTGCCAGATCTGGACCAGCGAAGGCATTGGCCTCGATCTCGTGCAACGCCTGCCGGGTCGTTTGCCCGGCCTGTATTGCATCCAGACCGACGCCAACGGCGAACGGCGTTTTCTCTACTGGCGCAACGAAGCGGCCGTTCGCGATTGCTTCACCACCCCGGCCGCCGAACCGATTCTGGCGGCGTTACCGGATTACGACGTGCTGTATTTCAGCGGCATCACCCTGGCCGTGCTCGGTGCGCAGGGCCGGGAAAGACTGATCGAAGTGTTGTCCGAGGCCCGCCAGCGTGATGCGCGGATTGTCTTCGATAACAACTACCGGCCCCGTCTGTGGGCGTCGTCGGAGGATGCGAGGGCGGCCTATCGCAGCGTGTTGCCCTATGTCGATCTGGCGTTGCTGACGGTCGATGACGACCAGGCGCTGTTTGGTTTTGCTGACGGCGATGCCGTGTTCGAGGCTTACGCGCTGATCGGCACACCGGAAGTGGTGCTCAAACGGGGCGCCCAGGCGTGTCTGATCCGGTGCGACGGTGAGGTGTTTGAGGTGCCGGCGCAAAAGGTCGAAAAGGTGGTGGACACCACGGCGGCGGGGGATTCGTTCAGTGCGGCGTATCTGGCCAGTCGTTTGCTGGGGGGCAGCCCGACGGAGGCGGCCGCGGCGGGGCACCGGTTGGCGAGTCGGGTGATTCAGGTGCCTGGGGCGCTGATTCCGAGGTAAGCGGTGGATGCCGCTTGCTGCGCAGTCGGTCCGCGAGTCGACCCTTCAGTCCCGGTAAAACACCTGCACCAGGTGATAACCGAACTTGCTCTTGATCGGCCCATGGACCGTGCGCAGCGGCTTCTTGAAAATCACCGCGTCGATCGCACCGACCATTTGCCCCGGCCGCACTTCACCCAGATCACCGCCGCGCTTGCCGGACGGGCAGGTGGAAAATTTTTTGGCCAGCACATCAAACGCTTCACCCTTGGCAATGCGTTGTTTGAGCTGTTCGGCTTCTTCGGCGGTTTTCACCAGGATGTGGCGGGCTTGGGCTTTCATCTTGCGATACCTGATAACGGGGTGACGGCGGGCCGCGGATTATGCCTCAACTCAAGGCGTTTGGCTGAGCATCGTGCGGATCTTGCTGGCCAGAAGCTCAATGGAAAACGGTTTGGCCACCATGTCCATGCCGTCCTCCAGAAAACCCTGACGCTCGGCGGCTTTCTGCGCATAACCGGTCATGAACAGCACCTTGAGTCGTGGGTGCTGCTGCCGGGCGATTTCCGCCAATTGCCGGCCGTTCATGCCCGGCAGGCCAACGTCGGTGACCAGCAAATCCACCCGCACGCCGGATTCCAGCAAGGGCAGGGCGGTCTTCGCGTCTTCTGCTTCGAGGGCGTTGTAGCCCAACTCGTTGAGCAGATCGAGCACTAGCATGCGCACCGCCGGATCGTCTTCGACCACCACCACGGTTTCCCCGGTGACGGTGCTCGGGGTCTGCTCAATCGGCTCCATAGCCGGGTGCTCAGGCTCAACGCCATGCAGGCGCGGCAAGTACAAACGTACGCAAGTGCCCTGGCCCGGCAAGCTGTCGAGGCTGACATGCCCGCCCGATTGCTGGGCAAAACCATAGATCATCGACAAGCCCAGGCCGGTGCCCTGGCCGATGGGTTTGGTGGTAAAAAACGGATCGAACGCTTTCGATCGCACCGAAGGCGTCATGCCGGTACCGTTATCGCTGACCGCCAGCATCAGGTAATCGCCAGCCTTGACTGGCTCAAGCGTCGTGATATCGCTGCCGTCGAGATAGACGTTGGCCGTCTCGATCAGTAACTCACCCCCATGAGGCATGGCGTCCCGGGCGTTGATCACCAGATTGAGCAGGGCGTTTTCCAGTTGGCTGACGTCGGTGCTGACCGGCCACACCTGATCGGCCAGGCGCAATGTCAGTTCGATCGGATCGCCCTTGGTACGGCGGATCAGATCTTCCAGTGAATGGATCAGCGTGTTGACGTTCAGCGTCTTGCGATCCAGCGATTGTCGCCGCGAAAACGCCAGCAAACGGTGGGTCAGCGCCGCCGCACGGTTGGCGGACGACACCGCGGCGTCGGTGAAGCGCCCGATCTCATCGGTCCGGCCGTTGGCGATATAGCGCTGCATCAGGTCGAGGCTGCCAATGATCCCGGTGAGCATATTGTTGAAGTCATGGGCGATGCCGCCGGTGAGCTGCCCGACCGCTTCCATCTTCTGTGCATGGCGCAGCGCGTCTTCGGCGCGCTCGCGTTCGAACATCTCGTTCTGCAGCCGCTGATTGGCCTGAGCCAGTTGCTCGGTGCGGGCGCTGACGCGCTCCTCCAGGGTTTCGTTGAGGTTGCGCAGGGCCTCCTCGGTTTTTTTGCGCTCGGACTCGTCGATCACAAAGATGTAGAAACCATTGACCGCACCCTCTGCGCCCAGGCGCGGCAAGTAGTTCATCAGGGCATGGCGGTTGCTGCCGTCGCGGTGCGGCGTGTAGAGGCTGAATGAGCAAGGCCGGCCCGCCAGCGCTTCGGCGATATACGGTAGGCGCAGGAAATACGCCTCTTCACCTATCACTTCACGAATCGTGCGGCCATAGAGCTCCTGCGGCGTCTGGCCGTACCAGTCAAGATACGCCGCGTTGTTCAGGCGAAAACGTTCTTCGTGGTCGACATAGCTGATCAGGATCGGCATGGCGTTAATGATCAACTGCAACTCGGTCTGGCTTTGACGCAACGCTTGTTCGGTGTGTTTACGCTCGGTCAGATCGAGCGCGGCGCCGAGGAAGCGTACCGGCCGGTCATGGTGATCCTTGTAGCAGCGCCCGCGAGCAAACACCCAGCGCAGTTGTCCGCCAGGTTGCAGCAGACGATATTCCTCGGCGTATTCGGTGCCGTGGGTGATGCAGTGCTTGATGCTGCGCGCGACCATTGCCCGATCCTCGGGATGCACGCCTTGCAGGTACTCGGTGATTGGCAACTGCCCCGACAGGGCGGGATCGATGCCGTGCAATTGAGCAAAATGCGCGTCGGCAATAAAGCGGTCTTCGCCGATGTCCCAGTCCCAGGTGCCCACCGCATCGGTTGCGGCGAGCGCCAGTTGCAGGCGCTCTTCAGTTTCACGTTGGGCTTTGAGGCTTTCGTCGGAGCGCCGTTGCAGTTCCAGAGCAATACGCCGCCGCTCGTTGGTTTCAATCGCCGTGACCAGAATTCCCGCCACGTTTGCGCTTTCATCGCGGATCGGACTGTAAGTCAGGTCGAGCCAGAAATCGGAATCCTTGCCGTCGTGTTGCAGGGTGAAGCGTCGTTCGCTATAGGTGCGCACCTGGCCTTGTAGGACGGCGCTGTAAATCGGGTCAGTGAAGTCTCGAAGTTCCGGCCATATCTGGTGGGCAGGCTGTCCGAAAGCGCTCGGATGCTTGCTCCCGGCAAGCAGGGCAAAGCCGTTGTTATAGATCTGCGTCAGCTCCGGCCCCCACAACAGCAACATCGGCATCGGCGAGTGAATCACGATGTCCACTGCCGTGCGCAGGCTCTGCGGCCAGGTACCGGAGGCGCCCAGCGGGCTTTGGCTCCAGTCGGTACGGGCGATCAGTGCCTGGGCGTCATCGGTGGTGGGTACAGCGTTCATTACATCAATCCTGAGCGTCGGTCGGTGAGGCGGCGTCTACTATCCTAGTTCGGTAGACGCCATTTGGCCCGTCGCGTCACGGCACCGGGCCTCTCTGTTCATTGAAAGCTTCGCGGGTGCTTTTTGCCATGGAAATCGATGCACTGCTCAAACAACTGGCGGACCGTCACGGCTCGGACCTGTTTCTGTCAACAGGCGCACCACCGAGTGCGCGATTCGACGGGGTGCTGACGCCGTTGAGCGAACAACGCTTCAAGCCCGGTGAGATAGCCTCAATCGCCAACTCGGTGATGGACGCCGAGCAGCGCCGGGAGTTCGATCGGGATCTGGAAATGAACCTGGCAATTTCTCGAACCGGTGTCGGACGCTTTCGCGTAAACATTTTTAAACAGCGCAACGATGTGTCGATTGTGATCCGTAACGTCAAGCTCGACATTCCGCGTTTCGAGGACTTGAAACTGCCGCCGGTATTGCTCGAAACCGTGATGCTCAAACAGGGGCTGATCTTGTTCGTCGGCGCCACCGATTCGGGAAAATCAACGTCACTGGCAGCGCTCATCGATCACCGTAACCGCCACAGCAGCGGGCATATCATCACCATCGAAGACCCGATCGAATACATCCACCGTCATCAGCGTTCGATCATCAACCAGCGTGAAGTCGGCGTCGACACCCGCAGTTTTCATGTCGCTTTGAAAAATACTCTGCGTCAGGCGCCGGACGTGGTGCTGATCGGCGAAATTCGCGACCGTGAAACCATGGAACATGCATTGGCGTTCGCCGAGACCGGGCATCTGGTGCTGTCCACCTTGCACGCCAATAACGCCAACCAGGCGTTGGACCGGATTATCAATATGTTCCCGGAGGAGCGGCGGTCGCCGTTGTTGCAGACGTTAGGCGTTAACTTGAGAGCGTGTATCTCACAACGACTTGTGCGCACGGTTGACGGGCAGAGGAGGGCTGCTGTGGAAGTAATGTTGGGAACGCCGACTATTAGCGATCTGATAGGCCGCAATGAATTAGGTGAACTTAAAATGATCGTGGAAAAGTCTGGGGCTGTGGGCATGCAGACATTTGATCAGTCATTGTTCAGTCTGTTTGAAGAACAAGTGCTCAGCGAAGAAGAGGCGTTGAAACATGCTGACTCTGTAACTAATTTGAGGTTGAAGATTAAGTTGCAAATGGACAGTGTTAGTCATCGGGAAGAAGGGCATGATGATTGGGGGTTGTTGGAGTAGTTGGGTGTTGGTTTTTTTGTGGCTTACATATTGGCTTATAAATATCTGATGGCTTATCTAGTTGCGAATGGGGTCAACTTTTCAGGCGCAACTAGAGCGCATAAATATTGATAAGGAAATTGTGATGTCATCTGAGGTTGCAGGAAAGTTGTTCAAGTCTTATGGCGTTTTTTGTCAGGAGCATCAGCGTCGAAAGGCGTTTGATGCTGAAGAGCGAGAGCTCGTACTTGCCCAGTTGCGCGATGGAGTCAAAGAGCAAGGGGTTGATCCGGTTTATAGCTGGCAGGGTTATACCGTTGAGGTGCGGGCAGGCTCGTCTTTTTATGAGGTGTTCAACCCCGGGCGCGTGTTCTGGAGCAAGTTGGCCAACAACGACCGGATCATGAGTGAGTTGCGTCGCCATCGCGCATTGAATATGGCGTTGGTCAGGGTAAATGAAAAAGGTGGAGTTGAAGTCTTTCGCAAGGAAACTGAAAAATGGCATGAAGTGGATCTTGATAATATTCCTCAGCTCACTTATTTATATAAAAATGTTCTGGTCGTTGGTGATATTGCCAAACAGGCTGGCGGGTATATCTATGACGTCGATTATGTCGATATCGATCAATGGCTCAAGTTTCACGGGCTGCCTGTTCCGCAAACGTTGGCGCAAACGAAGAACCTGATCGGTTATTTTGAATTCAATCCGAAAGTGGATGTGCTCGGCAATTTCTGGACACAGTTGGATGCTGAAGATCATTCGCTGATTGTCCTGTCTGCCGAGCAATGTCGCGCCATACGTCTGGTGACTGCACAATTGGTGGGTGCAGGTAAAAAACTGTTGGATGTCCTGCACCGCAATACTGGACAAACCGCCGTCACCGAAGAGAACGTCGCCGGGTGGGTTGGCCGTGTACTGAGCCACACCTTTGCGCGCGATCTGGCCACGGCTTATCTGCAAAAACTGCAGTGGTTTGGTTCTCAGCCGGGAGACACACCCTCAAATTCCGGTCTCGCCCGGTTATTGGTGACCGCACTTTTGTTAGATGTCGATCCATCAATTGGCGGCAGCGCTGTCTGCAAGTCGATTGCCGGCCTTGAGCTTTACGCACCGAGCAATGTCGGACGCGATTCCAAAACCATATGCCAGGAATTGCAGAGCCTTCTGGTGACCAAGCAAATGGCATCAATCGATTTGGCGCCAGTGGCCGCACACTTGTTGTTGGCGGGTATTGCTCCTGAGTTCCTGGTCAAGGGTATTCCGTCTTCGTTACTGTTGGGTTCAGTAGACTGGATGAGTTATTGCCGCGCCGTGGTACTGGCCGAATCAGTACGCAAGGGCGCCTCACGTGTGCTGAGTTATGAACAAATCGTCGCTTATGCCGATCTGGAGCCCTTAACTGAAGCCCAGGTGCATCTGCGTGACCTGGCCATGATCGGTCCGATGGTCGATTGGGCATTGATCAATGAAGTGGTGACATCGTCTGAATTGGCGAGCAACGGAAAAGAAACCACAGAGCGCGCACTGTCTGCCTTTCAGGGGTATGCGGACCATTTCGTACCGCGTAATGGGCGTCTGCCGGACAGGCGCTTGATCGCAAAGCAGGCGCTGGAAGATGCGGCGCCGCTGTGTGATTTTCTGGAAGATAAAGTACTTCACCAGCATCCGGGCCTTGGGTCGTCTCCGACGGCTGCTTGCATGATCGATTTGCATATGTCTGGCGATCTGTCCGGAGGGGAGTGGGATCGGCCGCAAATCTTCCCGGATAATGTCTATTCCAATATTCCTTCCTTGCACGGTGGCGTGACCAATTACCAGCGGCCAAAACAACATGACCCTTCGGTTGCGAGTATCCACGAAGAGTTTCCCCGACTGCGTCGCCTGCGCCCCAATGACCAAGAGTTTCATCGCCAATTACGGGTCTTTGAGACAAACCTCAATCGCTCGTTGATCGCTACGGTGAAACTGGCGCTTTCCAACATGCCTCATGCAGATCTGCAGGCGTTTTTGCAAGGCACCGTCACTTTCTTTACGTTCCGCGACAACGCGATTGAAACCTCCTCGCATCGTATTGCCGGGCCGCTTACCTATGAAGTGAATTACGAAACACGACAAGGCAAGGATGCCGCTACCGGACGCTTCGGGCTATTGATGTGCGTGAAAAATGGCGCTGAGCTTACCTCTTATGAGCTGTTCACTCTGCGAGGCGAACTGATCAAAAACAATCAACTGGGTAATGAACTGGTCAAGAAAGGCTTGTTTCAGCAACCCGCCAGGATTGATTTCAACGGTGATCTGAAGGCGCACGATGACCCTATCGCCAAATCGTCCTTTAATATTGATTTTTCCAAGTACCTGTATGGCGACAGTTCGGAATTCGTTTCGGGCTCTGGTCAAGCAGTTGCGGAAAAGCTTGGCGTGCTCCATGCCGATTCCACATCGGTAAAGCTGGAGCGCAGTGTTTACAGAAACTTCAGCCATCCACAACTTGTGCGCCTTGCCGAGTTCATCGTCAGTCATCATCCGATCATCAGCTTTGACGAACTGGTGGCGGCGGCTGCAGAGCCAACGGAACTGGAAAGGGAGCGGGCCAAAGGCGAGAAAATCGCCACGTATTTTGTTGATCTGGCCGTGCCTTTCAAAAAGTGCATCGAGGACATTTCAAGTGGTGAGCACAACAAAGTCGTCGATGGCGTCTATGGTTGCCTCATGGATGTCATTGCATTGGGAGGCGCATTCTACGGTGCCGGGGTCAAGGCTTTGAGTATTTCCGCCAAGGCAATCTCTGCGGCCAGCAAAGCTGCGCGGGTGACAAAACTCGTGGTGGCGACCTCCGTATCTGCTTTCAATCCGGTCGATGGAGTGCCAACGGCTATATATGGCGTCAGTAAACTCGTTCACAAGGGTTTGCTGCGATTCAGCAAGCCCACGCTGGAACTTCTGGGACTGGCCAAATCTCAATTGGGCACTATGCATGGCAGTAGTAAAGGCAAGAATCTGATCCGCTCAGTCGATAACGCCTCGGCAGCCCAGGGAACATGGCGGCCGAATGCTTCGGTCGCCGACACGCTCACGTGCCTGGCGGCGCGCAATAACTACAAGTGGTATGCACTGGATCGACTGGGCAAGCCTTGGGGGCCAGCCTTGGATAACTTCAACGTGACTGCCAGGATTCAGTTACCACGCATCAATCGAACGCTGCCTGTCAGTTACACGCGACTCTTCCTCGAGCAAAGCCTGCCGCGGGCGCGGGTAAAAATAGAAAGTGCGATCAGTGTGTTGATGAACCATGATTATCGAACTGAGCGTGATGCCCTGATAAAGATATTGATGGGCAAAACGTCCGGCGATGCGGCGAATCGTGTGTTGGATTATCTGCGGGCGATCAGGGCTGATTTTGCCGGCGTTTCCATCAGCAACTTTGTTCTCGACCCGCTCAAGCAGACGAACGATATCGCTGAGTTCGATCCGCAGGCTTACAAGCAATGGAAACGTACCGGTGGGGAGAACCCGATTGCGTTCATCCATATCAATACGCCAAATATCAATCGACAGTTTATCGATAAAGGCATGAACCATGACGTCGTGGCGGATGATGTGATCCACGAGCTATTTCATGGCGTCGCACAGAACCATGATGTTGGCTATGCCCAGGAGGTCGCTGACGCTGCCAGGGCGGGGCAGCAGCTGGACGTGACTGCACTGCTCAATCTTGCCTTGGGGCGACTGCCGGTTGCAGATTCCGACAGCCTCTTGCACCCAAGTGCCATGGCCTTTGAAAACGCTGATTCCCTGGCGGTACTCACTTCGCTTCTTGGTCAGATGAGCATCGATAAAGCGACCTTCGAAAGCAATCTGAAAGTACTGCGCGAAGCCGTTGAGAAAAATGAAGGTAGCACCGTTGTCGGCCCTGTATTGATCAGGCTGAACGTCGCCACTACACACGATTTAACTGATCCGCCCCTGGAAGAAGGCTGGAGCAGACCGGTGTCGCAATCGGGTTCGAATATCTTTAACTAGGTCTCCAGCTCAGGCCGATCCCGAAACTGCTCCAGTGCTTCGGGATTGGCCAGTGCATCGGTGTTTTTCACCGGCCGCCCATGTACCACCTCGCGCACGGCCAGCTCCACAATCTTGCCGCTGATGGTGCGTGGAATGTCCGTGACCGCAACGATCTTCGCCGGCACATGCCTGGGTGTGGTGTTGGCGCGGATCATCTGACGAATGCGCTGCTGCAGCGCCTCATCCAGTGCCAGCCCTTCACGCAAGCTGACAAACAGCACCACCCGCACGTCATCGCGCCACAGCTGACCGATGGCGACGCTGTCGAGCACCTCGGCGATTTTCTCGACCTGTCGATAGATCTCCGCCGTGCCGATGCGCACCCCTCCCGGATTGAGTACTGCGTCGGAGCGGCCATGGATCAGCATTGCACCGTGATGCCGTTGTTCGGCGTAATCGCCCTGTGCCCAGACACCGGGAAACTGGCTGAAATACGATTGGTGCAGTTTTGTTCCGTCCCTGTCATTCCACAGACCGATCGGCATGGCCGGGAAATGCCGGGTGCAGACCAGTTCACCTTTTTCGCCAATCACTGGCTGGCCGACGTCATTCCAGACTTCAACGGCCATGCCCAGGCTCTTGCCCATGATTTCGCCACGACGCACCGCCGACATTGGATTGCCATTGACGAAGCACGAGACGATATCGGTGCCACCAGACATCGACGCCAGGCACACGTCAGGTTTGAAGTCGCGGTAAACGAAATCGTAGCTTTGTGGCGATAGCGCCGAACCTGTGCAAAGCAGCATCTTCAGGCTACCCAGATCATGACTTTCGCGGGGTTTTGCGCCGCTGCTTTCAAGGGTCGCAAGGAACTTGGGGCTGGTGCCGAACACGCTGATACGTTCTTCGTCGAGCAGGCTCAGCAAACGTTGATTGTCCGGATGAAACGGTGAACCGTCATAGAGCACCACGGCGCTGCCAACGGCGAGCGCCGATACCAGCCAGTTCCACATCATCCAGCCGCACGTTGTGTAGTAAAACAGCCGATCCCCGGGGCCAAGATCACAATGCAGAGCGTGTTCCTTGACGTGTTGTATCAGCACGCCGCCAGTGCTGTGGACAATACATTTCGGCACACCGGTGGTGCCGCTGGAATACAGCACGTAAAGCGGATGATGGAAGGGCACCGGGACAAAATCCGGTTCGCCACCGATTTGATAAAAGTCATCCCACAGGGTCACTTCAGCCTGCGTCCGGTAAGACTCGACGCGGGCTTGCGGCCGGGCATAAGGCACGATAATCAACTGCCTCAATGTGGGCAGTTGGCCGAGTATCCCGTTGATTTTGTCGGTCTGGTCGATCGCTTTGCCGGCATAGCGATAGCCCGCGCAGGTGAGCAGCACTTTCGGTTCGATCTGGCCGAAGCGGTCAATGACCCCGTGGGTGCCGAAGTCTGGTGAAGAGCACGACCAGATCGCCCCGAGGCTGGTGGTGGCCAGCATCGCAATCAGCGTCTGCCAAGTGTTGGGCATGCACGCGGCGACCCGGTCGCCGAGGCCGACGCCCGCCGCTTGCAGGCTGGCTTGAAATCCGGCGACGTGTTGGGCCAGTTCGGCCCAGGTCAACTGTTCACGTTGACCGTTTTCCGCCACCGCGACGACTGCCACGGCATCATCGCGGCGACGCAACAGGTGTTCGGCGAAGTTCAGGGTGGCGCCCGGGAACCACTCGGCGCTGGGCATTTGCGCACCTTCGCGCAGCACGGCATCGGGCTGGTCATGAAAGTGGATATCGAAGAAATCGACGATGGCCTGCCAGAATGCTTCGCGCTGATCGATGCTCCATTGGTGCAGGGCCGGGTAGTCGTCCAGGTTCAGCGAATGGCGCTGATTGGCGAAACGCCGGAACGCGTCCATGCGCGAATCGGCGATACGTTTGGCGTCGGGTTGCCAGAGGATGTCGGACATTGTGTGCCTCTTGTTTTCTGAAGGTATCGCGGCTTATTGCGCCAACCACCCACCATCAATATTCCACGCCGCGCCGCGCACCTGGCTGCCAGCCTCGCTGCACAGGAACAATACCAATTCACCCAAATGCTGGGGCGTGACGAACTCCAGCGATGGCTGCTTCTCGGCCAGCAAATCATGCTGCGCCTGCTGTGGGTCAACGCCTTTGGCCGCGCGGTCATCAATTTGCTTTTGCACTAGTGGCGTCAACACCCAGCCCGGGCAGATGGCGTTGCAGGTGACATTGCTGGTCGCGGTTTCCAGGCCCACCACTTTGGTCAGGCCGATCACCCCGTGCTTGGCCGCCACATAGGCAGCCTTGCCGGTGGACCCGACCTGGCCATGTACGGACGCGATGTTGATGATGCGCCCCCAATCTTTGGCACGCATGCCCGGCAAGCTCAGGCGAGTGCTGTGAAACACCGAAGACAGGTTGATCGCAATGATCGAGTCCCAGCGCTCGATCGGGAATTCTTCCACGGCAGCGACATGCTGGATGCCGGCGTTGTTGACCAGAATGTCGACGCCACCGAATTCGCGCTCGGCGTAGGCGATCATGTCGGCAATCTGTGCCGGGTCGCTGACATCGGCCGGATGATGGCCGACCTTGCCGCCGAATTGGCCGACTTCGGCGATGACTGTGGAGGCATCACCGAAACCGTTGAGGATCAGGTTGGCGCCAGCCTTGGCCAGGCTCAGCGCGATGCCCAGACCGATGCCGCTGGTGGAACCGGTCACCAGTGCGGTCTTGCCCGTAAGAGTCGTCATGAATACCTCACACAATGCCAGTGGCGTAGAAAGTGCCGATCACTACGAAAACCGCCAGGGTCTTGATCAGCGTAATACAGAAAATGTCTTTATAGGCTTCACGGTGCGTCAGGCCCGTCACGGCCAACAGCGTGATCACCGCACCGTTGTGCGGCAGGGTGTCCATGCCGCCGCTGGCCATGGCGGCCACGCGGTGCAGCACTTCCAGTGGAATATTCGCTGCGTGCGCGGCGCTGATGAACTGCTCGGACATCGCCGCCAGCGCAATGCTCATGCCGCCCGACGCGGAGCCGGTAATACCCGCCAGCAGGGTGACGGTGATGGCTTCGTTGACCAGCGGATTGGGGATCTGCTTGAGCCAGTCGGCCAGCACCAGAAAGCCCGGCAACGAAGCGATCACCGCACCAAAACCGTATTCGGAAGCGGTGTTCATCGCAGCGAGTAACGCGCCGCTGACCGCGCTTTTGCTGCCTTCGGCCAACTTGCTGCGAATCGCCTTGAACCCGAATACCAGCACCATCACGATACCGATCAGCAACGCCGCCTGGACTGCCCAGATCGCTGTCAGTTTGGCAATTTCGGTGGTGACGGGCGTGGCCATGCCCGGTAGCGCGAGGCTGTGGGTCTTGCCGTACCACTGCGGAATCCACTGAGTGAACAGCAGGTTCATGATGCCCACCGCCAGCAACGGTGACAGCGCAATCCACGGGTTGGGCAGCTTGAGGTCTTCAGCCGTTTCCGGCTCATTGCGCAACGCCGTGCCGTAACCTTCACCTGCACGCTGGGCCTTGTTGCGTTGGCGCTGCAGGAACAGCATGCCAGCGCAGAACACGAAGATCGTGCCGACCAAACCCAGCCACGGCGCCGCCCATGCGGTGGTGTTGAAAAAGGTGCTGGGGATGATGTTCTGGATTTGCGGCGTGCCGGGCAGGGCGTCCATGGTGAACGAGAATGCACCAAGGGCGATGGTCGCCGGGATCAGGCGTTTGGGAATATTGCTCTGGCGGAACATCTCCGCCGCAAACGGATAAACCGCAAACACCACCACGAACAACGAAACGCCGCCGTAGGTGAGCAGTGCGCAGACCAGCACGATCACCAGCATGGCCTGCTGGGTGCCTAGCAGGCGAATGGCGGCCGCGACGATCGATCGCGAGAACCCCGACAACTCGATCAACTTGCCGAACACGGCACCGAGCAGAAAAACGGGGAAGTACAACTTGATGAAACCGACCATTTTTTCCATAAACACCCCGGTAAACGCAGGCGCTACGGCGGAGGGGTCGGTGAGAAGGACTGCGCCGAGGGCGGCAATCGGGGCAAAAAGAATAACGCTGTAGCCGCGGTAGGCCGCCAGCATCAGCAACGCGAGGGCTGCCAAGGCAATGATCACACTCATGGTGTGTCTCTCCAGAATTGTTATTTTTGTGGGTGAAACGGGTGTGGGAGAGGCTATAGCGAGTTTTGTGCCAGGTTTGTAACGTATTGAAATGTATGGGTTTAATGAGTTTTCAGAAGGGTGGAAACAATATCTAGTCTATGTTTTGAGATTTTTATGGGGTGTGCGGGTGTCTTCACTGGCAAGTCTGCTCCTGCAGACGCAGTGATCAGCCTGTGGGAACTGGGTTGCCAGCGGTGCTTTGAATTTTGTCTTTCTTCAGAGAGTTAAGTCTCTTTATTGAGACTCTGTGATCCCCAGCGCCAGCATTTTCTTGTACAGCGTCGACCGCCCGAGCCCCAGCCGAGCCGCTGCCTCCGGCACCTTCCCCGCGCATTGCGCCAGGGCAGATTGAATCAACTGTCGGTCAAACCGTTCTCGCGCCTGAGCGAATGTCTCCTCGGTCAGCGCTTCAACCGTCGGCGTCGTCGCACGTTCAACCGGAGTAAACGTGCCGACAGCCGCACGAATGTCACTCTGCGTCAGCATCAAGTCATCACTGAGCAACGCCGCCCGCTCCAGCACATTGCGCAACTCGCGAATATTGCCCGGCCAGGCATGTTGCCCCAGTAATGCCAACGCTTCACGGTGCAGTTCATGCTGACTGCGCAGCTCTTCGAGAATGGCTTCGCTGAGCGCGGGCAAATCGTCGAGTCGTTCACGCAGCGGCGGCACCTGGATCGGCAGCACGTTGAGGCGGTAATACAAGTCAGCGCGAAACTCGCCGCGCTTGATCGCTGCTTGCAGGTCGGTGGAGGTCGCCGCGATCACCCGCACATCGCTCTGGATAACTTCGTTGGAGCCTACAGGTTCGAATTCCTTTTCCTGCAACACCCGCAGCAATTTGCTTTGCAGCGGCAGCGGCATGTCGCCGATTTCGTCGAGGAACAACGTGCCCCCCTGAGCAATCTGCAGCTTGCCGGTGCGGCCCTTACGGTCGGCGCCTGTGAATGCGCCAGGGGCGGTACCGAAAAACTCGGCTTCGAGCAGCGCCTCCGGAATCGCCGCGCTGTTGATGCTGACGAAAGCTTTGTGCGCCCGGGGCGAGGCACTGTGAATCGCCTGAGCCAGCAGCTCCTTGCCGGTGCCGGTTTCACCGAGCAGCAGGACGGGCGAATCAGCACTGGCGCTGCGCCGCGCACGGCGTTTGACTTCGAGGCTGGCCGCACTGGTGCCGATGAAGTGGGCAAAGTTGTATTTGGTCTGACGTGCGCGCAGCAGTGAGCGGGTCGAGGCGAGTTCTTCCTGCATGCTCAGGTAGCGCTTGAGCATCGGGGACAGTGTGCGCAACTCATCGAACAGGGCGAAGCCTATCGCGCCGATGACTGTGCCGGCGTCGTCGTGAATCGGCAGACGCATTACCACCAACGGTTCTTTTGGCGTGTCTTGCATGTCGAGCAAAATCGGCCGTCCGGTGCGCACCACCTCACGCAAGAGGCTGCTGGGGATCACACTTTCACAAGGCTTGCCGATCGCGCCTGCGGCGGACTCCAGGCCAAACCGCCGGGCGTAACGCTCGTTCATCCAGACGATGTTGGCATCGCGGTCGACAATTACCGTGCCTTCGCTCGATTGCTCGATGATTTCGAACAGCGAGCGGATCGCCAGGGTGCGAACCCGTTGGTAGTCCTTGAGGCTTTCGGTGGTGTTCATGTGCAGACTGATCCTGATTGTGTGTTGCCAGTACCGGCCCTTTCGCGGGCAGCCCGCACCCACAGGTTTCACGGGCGTTCACAAATTATGTCTACAACAGAAGACTCTGTGGGCGCTGGCCTGCCAGCGATGTTCTAGAAACGGTTTCAAGTCGTGCGCCGATTATGCCTACCTCGAATGCGCCGCCGCCAACAACTCTTGGGTGTACGGATGCTGCGGCGAATCAAACACCTCATGACTGGCGCCGCGCTCGACCACTTTGCCGTCCTTGACCACAATCATGTCGTGGGCCAAGGCGCGGACCACCGCCAGGTCGTGGCTGATGAACAGATAAGTGAGCCCGTACTTTTCCTGAAGATCGCGGAGCAGGGCGACCACTTGTTTCTGCACCGTACGGTCCAGTGCCGAAGTCGGTTCATCCAGCAGGATCAGCGCCGGTTTCAGCACCAGTGCGCGGGCGATGGCGATGCGTTGGCGTTGCCCGCCGGAAAACTCGTGGGGATAGCGATGTCGGCTCTGCGGATCGAGGCCGACCTCCTTGAGCACGCGGATCACTTGCTCGTCGCATTCATCGGCGGTGGAATCGCGATGCACCTCCAGGCCTTCGCTGATGATCTGTGCCACCGACATTCGCGGGCTGAGGCTGCCGAACGGATCCTGAAACACCACCTGCATCTGCCGACGCCAGGGTCGTAGCTGCTTCTGATTGAGGCTGTCGAGTGCTTCGCCCTGGAAGCGGATGCTGCCCTTGGAGTCGAGCAGACGCAGGATGGCCTGACCCAGCGTCGACTTGCCCGATCCGGACTCGCCGACGATCCCCAGCGTCTTGCCGCGCTGGATGTTCAGGCTGATGCCGTCTACCGCACGCAGATACTGTTTGCGCTGAAACAGCCCGCCACCGACAACAAACTCGACCCGCAAATCTTCGACTTCCAGCACATTCTCGCGCTCATCCCTAGGCAGTGCTTCACCTTCGGGTTCGGCGTTGAGCAGGACGCAGCTGTAAGGGTGTTTGGGCTCGTTGAACAGGGTTTCGCACGGCGCCTGCTCGACGATCTCACCGGCCTTCATTACGCAGACGCGCTGAGCAATGCTGCGCACCAGATTGAGGTCGTGACTGATCAGCAGCAGCGACATCCCGAGGCGGTGTTGCAGGGACTTGAGCAACAGCAGGATTTTGCGCTGCACGGTGACATCGAGGGCTGTGGTCGGCTCGTCGGCAATCAACAGTTCCGGTTCGCACGCCAGGGCCATGGCGATCATGACCCGCTGGCGCTGCCCACCGGACAACTGATGCGGATACGCCTTGAGCCGCTCTTTGGGTTTCTGGATGCCCACCAGTGCGAGCAGTTCGAGAATGCGTTTTTGCGCCGCTTTGCCACCGAGGCCGCGATGCAGCAGCAGGGTTTCGCCAATCTGCTTTTCGATGGTGTGCAATGGGTTGAGCGAGGTCATCGGCTCTTGAAAGATCATGGCGATGCGGTTGCCCCGCAGTTCACGCAGAACCTTGGGATCAGCGCCGATCAGTTCCTGTGCGCGATAGCGAATGCTGCCGGTGGTTTGCGCCTCGGAATCGGGGAGCAATTGCAGAATCGAATGGGCGGTTACCGATTTGCCCGAGCCCGATTCGCCCACCAGCGCCAGGCACTCGCCGGGGCGGATGTCCAGACACAGGTCGCGCACCACGGTCTGACCCTGGAAGGCAACGTTGAGGTTTCGTATTTCAATCAGGTTGTCAGTCATGGTCACGCTTCAGGATCGTGGGTCGAATGCGTCGCGTAACGCTTCGCCGATGAACACCAGTAGGGAAAGAATCAGCGCCAGGGTGAAAAACGCCGTCAAGCCCAGCCACGGTGCTTGCAGATTCTGTTTGCCTTGACCGATCAGCTCGCCCAGCGAAGCACTGCCGGCGGGCATGCCGAACCCGAGGAAATCCAGTGCAGTGAGCGTGGAAATCGCCCCGGTCAGAATGAATGGCAGATAGCTGAGCGTGGCGTTCATGGCGTTGGGCAGAATGTGCCGGACAATCACCTTGCGGTCACTCAAACCCAACGCACGCGCAGCTTTGACGTATTCCAGATTGCGCCCGCGCAGGAACTCGGCACGCACCACGTCGACCAGCGCCAGCCATGAAAACAGCGCCATGATCCCCAGTAGCCACCAGAAATTCGGCTCGACGAAACCGGAGAGGATGATCAGCAGGTACAGCACCGGCAGCCCCGACCAAACCTCAAGCAGTCTTTGCCCCAGCAGATCGACCCATCCACCGTAGTAGCCTTGCAATGCGCCAGCCGCAATACCGATCAATGCGCTGACAAACGTCAGCATCAGCGCAAACAGGATCGACACCCTCGCGCCGAAAATCACCCGTGCCAAGACATCCCGCGCCTGATCGTCGGTGCCCAGCCAGTTGACCGATGTCGGCGGACTTGGCGCGGGTTTGTCCAGGTCATAGTTAGGCGTGTCGTCACTGAACGGGATCGGCGGAAACAGCAACCAGCCGCCGTCCTTGTGGATCAGGTTCTGTACGTAGTCGCTGCGATAATCGGCCTGGAACGGCAGTTGCCCGCCGAACGCCTGTTCGGTGTGGCGCTTGAATACCGGGAAATACCATTGGCCCTGATAGCTGACCACCAGCGGCTTGTCATTGGCGATCAGTTCGCCGCCCAGGGTCAAGATAAACAGACCGATAAACAGCCACAACGACCACCAGCCACGGCGGTTTTTCTTGAATCGCTCGAAACGGCGACGACCCAGCGGGGAGAGATTGAGCATCAGGCGTTCCTCGCGGAAAAATCAATGCGCGGATCCACCAGCGTGTAGCACAGATCACCGATCAGTTTTATCAAGAGGCCGAACAGGGTGAAGATGAACAGCGAGCCGAACACCACCGGATAATCCCGCGAGACAGCCGCTTCGTAGCTCATGCGGCCGAGGCCGTCGAGAGAAAAAATTACTTCAATCAGCAGAGATCCGGCGAAGAACACGCTGATAAAGGCTTGGGGTATGCCCGACACCACCAACAGCATCGCATTGCGGAACACATGTCCGTAGAGCACCCGGCGCTCGCTCAGGCCTTTGGCCCGGGCGGTGACCACGTATTGACGCGTTATTTCATTGAGGAACGAGTTCTTGGTCAGGATCGTCAAGGTCGCGAAACCACCGATCACCAGCGAGGTCACCGGCAACACCAGGTGCCAGAAATAGTCGGCGACTTTGCCCAGTGTCGACAGCGATTCGAAGTTGTCCGACACCAACCCGCGCACCGGGAACCAGTTCAGCGAGGTGCCACCGGCAAACAGCACGATCAGGAACATCGCAAACAGGAACGCCGGCATTGCATAGCCGATGATGATCGCCGTGCTGCTCCAGATATCGAAATGACTGCCGTGATGCACGGCTTTGCGAATGCCCAGCGGGATCGAAATCAGATAGGTGATCAGCGTCGCCCATAGTCCGAGGGAAATGGTGACCGGCATTTTTTCCAGGATCAGGTCGGTGACCGTGGCACCACGGAAAAAGCTTTTGCCGAAATCCAGTTGCGCGTAGTTCTTGAGCATCAGCCACAGACGCTCAGGGGCCGGTTTGTCGAAGCCGTACTGTTTTTCGATGTCCTTGATCAGTTGCGGATCGAGGCCACGGCTGGCGCGTGAAGTGCTCATGGTTTCGCTTGAGCCGCCACCGACGTTGCCGCTGCCACCGATGCCTTGCAGATGCGCAATGGCCTGTTCGACCGGCCCGCCGGGCGCGGCCTGAATAATCACGAAGTTGACCAGCAGGATGATCACCAGCGTCGGAATGATCAGCAGCAGGCGCCGCAGTATGTAACCCCACATCAGTGCGGTCCTCCGGGTCTGGCGCGTGTGATTTTTTCAGCGGTCATCTGTTGATTGGTCAGCGGCGTCCGGCTGATTTCCCACCAGCTCTCGATGGCTTCGTCATTGCTGGCCTGAACCGATGGAATGCCGAAACGATTCCACCAGACTGTCGACGTTCCCGGCGGGTAGTAGTTGGGGATCCAGTAGTAGTTCCATTGCAGTACCCGGTCCAGCGCGTGGGCGTAGTGCAGCATGTCGGATTGGGTCGAGGCGCGGATGAGTCCGTTGATCAGCGTGTCGACTGCCGGGTTCTTCAACACCATGTAGTTGTTGGCTCCCGGATCGTTGGCCGATGCTGAGCCGAAGTAGTTGAGCAACTCGCCACCTGGGGACGAGCTGACGGGATAACCGGTGACGATCATGTCGTAGTCGCGACTCATCAAGCGGTTGACGTATTGCGAGGAGTCGATGCGACGGATGTTGAGGTCGATGCCGATCTGTTTGAGCGTGCGTTTATACGGCAGCAGCAGGCGGTCCATGCCGTTCTGGCTGACCAGAAAAGTGAAGCTGAGCGGCTCGCCCTTGGCATTCACCAGTTGATCGCCATCGGGTCTCCAGCCGGCTTGCTCCAGCAGTTCGAGAGCTTGCAGCTGTTTATCACGGATTATTCCACTGCCATCGGTTTTCGGCGCTTCAAAGACCTTGGTGAAGACCTCTTCGGGAACCTGTGCGCGTAGCGGTTCAAGAATCTTCAACTCCGCGGCATCTGGCAACTTCCGGGCCGCCAGGTCCGTGTTGGAAAAATAGCTCTGCTGGCGGATGTAGAGGTTGCGCATCATCTGCCGGTTGCTCCATTCGAAATCCCAAAGCATGGCCAGAGCCTGACGCACGCGACGATCCTGGAACATGGGCTTTTGCAGGTTGAACACAAAACCCTGAGCTGACTGCGGTGCTTCGGTGGCCAAATGGGCCTTTTGCAGGCGCCCGTCGCGCAGGGCGGGGCTGTCGTAGCCAATCGAATAACCGGTGGCGGAGAACTCACGGTTGTAGTCATAGGCGCCGCCGCGCAATACCTGGCGGGCGACGTCGGTGTCGCCGAAGTACTCGATGCTGAAGTGGTCGAAATTGTAGAGGCCGCGACTGACGGGCAGATCTTTGCCCCACCAATCGGGATTGCGCTCGAACGTGATGCTGCGCCCGGAGTCGACTTTACCGACCCTGTAAGGGCCGCTGCCCAACGGCGGTTCATATCCGCCGCCGCCGGCGAAGTCACGACTCTTCCACCAATGCTCGGGAAAGACCGGCAGGGTCGCGATATCCAGCGGCAGGGTGCGGTTTTCGTTGTTCTTGAAATCGAAACGCACCGTCAGCGGAGCTTCCACTTCGACGCCTTTGACGTCAGCGAACTGCGTGCGATAACGCAGGCTGCCCTGAGTCATCAATAGATCGTAGGTGTAGCGCACGTCTTGGGCCGTGATCGGTTTGCCGTCGGCGAAACGTGCCTTGGGATTGATGAAGAAGCGCAGCGACAGGCCGTCGTCGGAGCGCTCGATCTTTTGCGCGACCAGACCGTAGACCGTGTACGGTTCGTCCATCGAGCGCTGGGCCAGCGGCGAATACAGAAGGCCGTCGATCTGGGTGACACCGATGCCTTTGTCTATATAAGGAAGAATGTGGTCGAAATGGCCGATCTCGATCGCCGAACGGCGCATCGTTCCGCCCTTGGGGGCCAGTGGGTTGGTGTAGTCGAAATGACTGAAACCGGCAGGATATTTGGCGGGCTCGCCATAGACGGTGAGCGCATGTTGCGGTGTCGCGTTTGCACCAGCGGCGCCGTAAAGCAGGGCGAGGGCGGTGAGCATCAATGTGGGGAAAACCAGTCGCATTGTCAGCCTTGGAACCGGGTAATCGATAAGCGCAAGTTGTACGCGAGAGGCGCGCCAGTCGCCAGCCGTATGTGTTACTGAAACACAACGGCCCGCCAAAAGGCGGGCCGTTGAACAACCATCAGGCGACGGATCAGTCCTGACGGCTGGTGACTTCCAGCAGGTGATAACCGAACTGGGTTTTCACTGGGCCTTGCACAGTGTTGATCGGCGCGCTGAATACCACGGTGTCGAATTCCTTGACCATCTGGCCTGGACCGAACGATCCCAGATCGCCGCCTTGACGGCTGGACGGGCAAGTGGAATTGACTTTGGCGACTTCGGCGAAATCGGCGCCGCCTTCGATCTGGGCCTTGAGTTCGTTGCACTTGGCTTCATCGGAAACCAGGATGTGGCGGGCAGTGGCTTTAGCCATGAGAAAACTCTCCAATCTATTTCAGTAAAGTGTGGAGCCTACCGGATTCAGTGAGCGAATTCTCGGCAAAGTTCCGTTCGGTCGTCTGCAGTTTGATTACAGATTCGCCGCTTGCAGGCGTGAGGCATGTTCAACGTAAAGTTCAATCGGGTCTGGCGGCACGATGACGGCCACGGCCGGGCGGCGCAGGCTGGCCAAGTGATCCAGAGGATAGTCGGAACGGATGACCTGGCCCAGGTGAGAGCTGAAACGCCCGACGAAGCCGTCATTCTGTTCCCCTTCAGTTATGAAATATTGTGACAGCGCCCGGCAAACGCCTTGAACCGGGTCGAGAGTTGGCAGGCCGGCTGCCGGCAGGACGCCGCTCCAAGAGTAATAGTGCACACCATTGACCTGGGCCGGACCGTGCCCGCCCCAAGTGGTGGGCAGTCCCTGCGGAAACTTGTCGTTGAAGTCGCCCACACCTTCGGTTGTGAGCGCCTTTAGCGCCGCCAACGCGCTCTGCGGCAGCGTGATATTGCCGCTGAGCATCGAAAGAAAGTCGGCAAACAGTGTCGCCACATTCTGTGCGACGGCCTCCGGCAGCCGACCTGGAATCAGTGCCTTGCGCAGGAAATCAGCCAGCTCCGATCCGTGGTTCGGGCCGCTGACCGAAGTCACCGAGGCTACCGCGTGTGGCGCGAGCGCCGCAGCGTATCGAGCAGCCAATGCTCCCTGGCTATGCCCTATGAGGTTGACTTTGCTGGCGCCTGTGCCTCGCCGGACACGATCAATCTGGGCGAGCAGTTGCTCACCCCTCACTTCGTTGTTGTGGGTGGCGGAGAGGTGCGGAACGAACACTCGGTTGTTAGCCGTTTTCAGAGCGTCCTTGACGTCATGAAACAGCTCGAAATGGCCGATACGTTCGAACCCGAACAGGCCGTGCACCAACAGGATGGGATAACGAGTTGTAGCATTCCGTTGCATGTTCTTACCTTTTCTCAGAAGTTTGTCGGGAAATCTGTGGGCCACTCTAAAACACACAACTCGTTGAAGAAGTACGAAGAGGCTTCACTAGGCCGTTGAATCTGGACTAGAGGGCGTACGAAGTTTCGGATGTTTATGAAATCCAAATCGGAAGTTCTGGCCGTCTTCCGCCTGACAGAAGTTGATTTTGCGTTACTTGCCTACCGCAGTTGCGGCTTTTGCTCTATGGCTGTGACGTATTGGGCTGATAGCGACGGGATGAGCAATCGCGTTCAATGTTGGCTGTCGACGCCGTCAATGAAGGCAGCGTTATGTCCAAGGAATGGAGCTACGAATGAACACTCATGAAATCGAGTTTTGCTACCGGATGCGTCACCACGCCAGTCCCGGTACGACCAATGAACTGTTGCCTGCAGCAATGCTCGATTCTCTGGAGGGGGCCGTGCTCGATCCTTCGCTGAGCGAAGTCGTCGTACGTATCGCACCTTATGCAAACATGGCGAATGGGGATCAGTTGCTGTTGAGCTGGGACGGTCTGGATATCGAGGGCTTTGTTTATCAACATGAAATGGTTCGCTTTGTCAGCGAAGCCCAGGTAGGCAAAGACGTCATTTTCGTTGTCAAAGGTCTGCACATCGCAGCGCTGGATGGCGGTTCGCTGGAGGTCTACTGGACACTTGTCAGCGCAGGTCTGTCTGAACCTGCATCTTCTGCCCGTTTGCAGTTGACCGTAGGGGATGCGCGACCGCAGTTGCTGGCTCCCTGTATCGCTGGCGTTGTTGGTGGAGCGCTGGATCCGGCGCGCGCAATGGAAGGCGCGCTCATCAGTCTTCAGCCTTACGCACGGATGGCCGCAGGCGATCAGGTCACGTTGATGTGGTCTGGAGACGCATCACCGCTGTCGTTCAAGGATCGACTGAAGGTCGAAGCCTTCGCTGTCGCAGACATCCTGTCATTCTGGGTTGCTCCTGAATACATCGCAGCTCATCTCGGTGGCGAAGTGACGGTGCGCTATCGAGTCGAGCAAGCGAGTGGCGCGATGCGCGAATCGGAGCCTGCAAGAGTTCTCATCACCCCGTTCGTGCATGGCGACCTGGATGCGCCCGACGTGCTTGAGGCTGATGACGGGGTGCTGTCGATGGCAGATTCAATTGACGGTGTCACCGTGGTGATTGGCAATGCCCGGACACAAGAGGGTGAGTTGGTCTACCTCAAGTGCGATGGTGATTTTTTCAATCATCGGGATGACCGTGAAATCACTCGGGAAACCGCTGGCAAACCGCTGATTTTCATCGTGCCGCATCGTTTCTGGCGAGAGCATCTTGGCTCGACTGTACGGGTTGCCTATTCGGTCGAGCGGCTGGACGATGTCAGTCATGAGTCGGTGGCGACACTGGTGCGCGTAGAAACATAACTGCAACACGGCCTGCCCTCCGGCTTTGAATGAGCCGCAGGGCAGGTTTGCAATCACGCTCTGGCTTTGGCGCCAAGACGCCGAGCGGCATCAAGCAGCAATCGTTCCGTGGCGCTGAAACCGAGGCAGCCATCGGTGATCGAAACGCCGTAGCGCAGCGATCCACTCAGCGGCTGACAGCCTTCGAACAGATGAGACTCCAGCATCATACCGATCAGGGAGCGATCGCCGTGCAAGCGTTGTTCAAGTACTTCGTTGAAGACGGCTGGTTGACGCAGCGGATCCTTGCCACTGTTGGCGTGACTGCAATCGATCATGATCCGGCTCGGAATATTCAAACGTTTCAGGTCGGCGTGAATGCTTGCCACGCTATCGCGATCGTAGTTAGGCCCCTGATGGCCACCGCGTAACACCAAATGGGTATCCGGGTTGCCGGGCGTCTGAATAATCGCCGGATGCCCCTGGCTGTCGACCCCAAAGTGGCGATGTGGATGGGCTGCCGAGCGCATGGCATCCACAGCAACGGCTGCGCCACCGTCGGTGCCATTCTTGAAGCCTACCGGCATGCTCAAGCCGCTGGCCATCTCGCGATGGATTTGTGATTCCGTCGTTCGTGCGCCAATGGCAACCCAACCGAGCAGGTCGTCGAAGTATCCTGCCGCCATGGGCTGTAACAGTTCGGTCGCTACGGGCAAGCCGAGGCTGATCATTTCCAGCATCAGTGTGCGGGACATCGTCAGGCCGCCGGCCATGTCGTCACTGCCATCCAGGTGCGGATCGTAAGCCAGGCCTTTCCAGCCGACAGTAGTGCGCGGCTTCTCGACGTACGCACGCATCACCAGCAGCATCTCGTCGCTGACATCTTCAGCCAGTCGGGCGAGTTTGCCCGCATATTCAATGGCGGACTCAGGGTCGTGGATAGAGCAGGGGCCTACGATGACCAACAGGCGCTGGTCTTTACCATTGAGGATCGCGCGAACCGCCTGGCGGTGGGCGGCGACCTGTCGGCTCAAGGCATTGCTCAGGGGCAATTGCTGTTTGAGTTGCAACGAACTGGGCAGGCGCAGCGTCAGCGCTTCGTTGGCAGAATCGAGTGACAGTGGCAGAGCAGAAACGGACGAGTTCATATGTGTTCTTCCTGGGCTGGCGGCGGTTCTTCCCGCTCGCTCGGCCCTACTGGGGTGTTCGACAATTGGCCGGATTGGCTACGTGTGCGTGTTTGCCACCTGTTGGTGACCGATCGGAGGCGGCAGGCTGTCCCGAGCGGAGGCTGGTAAATCGCCAGGCGCTAAAGCTGTCGTAACGGTAATAAGTGGCGTAGTTCATTTCGTGAATCCTCAAAGTGTCTGGTGCGTTGCTGAAAAAGTTTGGGCCTGAAAAAACAAAACCCCCGGTCGGGGAGCCGACCGGGGGTTGAGAAATCTCTGGTAGGCGACCCGTTTTCATGGGCGCCGGTGGGTATCAGGCGCGCCAGTGGCTAAACCAATACCCAAAATAAAAGCTGGCCGAAGCGCAAACGTCTTTCGCCTGGGCAGCCACAACCGAGCGCAGGGCGCTGGCGGTACGAAGCTGTAAGAGGGCGTTGAACATGGTTTGTCTCCGATGAATGCGCCGAGCTTACTAGAGGCCGATACGCCATATCAATCAGAAAATGCTATCGCATCACCCACAAAACGCCTATCGCTTGAGTGCTGCAAGGGTTGTGACACACTCCGCGTTTCGCCTGATGACCAAGGAAGAATGACGAACCATGTCGACACTCACCATTGCTGCCGCCCAGATAACGTCGATAAAGGGGGATCTTGGCGCAAACATTGCCCGTCACAGGCGTTTTATCGAGGCCGCGGCGCAGCAGGGCGTCGAATTGCTGGTGTGCCCTGAATTATCGCTGACCGGCTATGAAGGGGAAAAAGCGGCTGCGTTGGCCATTGACCCGCAAGACTCTGTGCTCGAGCCGTTACGGTATTTGGCCCGAAAGCTCGGCATCACGACTGTCGTCGGTATGCCAATACGGCTGGAAGGGCGTTCGGCGGTATTGATCGGTGCGCTGGTCCTGGGTGCCGATGGCTCGCTTGAGGTGTACAGCAAACAACATCTGCACTCGGGTGAGGAGATTGTCTTCGTTCCCGGCCACGGAGGGCCGGCCTTGAGCATTGGCAAGGATACGGTTGCGCTGGCGGTCTGCGCCGACTTCTCTCATGCCAGTCATGCCGCAGCGGCCGCTGATCGAGGCGCGAATCTTTACGCTGCGGGTGTCTTGATCAGTGAGAAAGGTTATGTAGCAGACACCGCGCTGCTTGCGGGTTATGCCAGGCAACACAAGATGGCTGTGTTGATGGCCAACCACGGCGGCCTCACCGGCGGATGGCAGTCAGCAGGGCGAAGCGCGATCTGGTCCGAGGAGGGTTCGCTGATTGTTTCGGCGCCGGGGGCGGGTGATCTTCTGGTGGTTGCCCGTCGCGATGCAGGTGAATGGCGGGGTCAGGTCGTTGCCATTTCGGAGGCTCAATGACATTCCAGCTCAGGCGTGCGACTTCAGAGAACCTGGCGTTTTCGCGAAATCTCACTTGTCAGAACATGCTGCGCTATTACATTCACCATGACCTGTTGTGGCAGGACGAAGCGTTTGACGTGGCCTGGTCGGGGCGCGAGAACTGGCTGATATTAGTGGCTGATACACCTGCAGGATTTTTCAGCCTCAGCCGGGATGCGCGGGCCCTGTATATTCGCGAATTGCAAATTGCTGAAGCCTTTCAGGGGAGGGGCGCGGGTTCCTGGGCAATTGATCAGGTTATTGGCATGACCCGTCAAGAAAAGCGTCCGGCTTTGCGCCTGACGGTGTTTGAAAATAATCCAGCGAAAAATTTGTATCAGAGAAAAGGACTGCGAGTACAAGGCGAAGACGAGTGTTTTCTGCGCATGCAGTTGGATATCAGTACACCTGTGCTCTGAAACCCACGGCCGGCAAGCCTTCTATGATGAATTGAAACTTTTTTAATGATGCTTGCCGCTAGGTCTGTCGGACACTTTTTGCTAAGGTGTCCGGCATCCCAATAAGACCATATCGCGAGGTGTCTGCTTGATTAGGGTGCTAGTGGTCGATGACCATGATCTCGTTCGTACAGGCATTACACGAATGCTGGCCGATATTGATGGTCTGCAGGTGGTTGGCCAAGCCGAGTCCGGGGAAGAATCCCTGATCAAGGCCCGAGAGTTGAAGCCCGATGTGGTTCTGATGGACGTCAAGATGCCTGGCATCGGCGGCCTCGAAGCCACGCGCAAACTGCTGCGCAGTCATCCTGACATCAAGGTGGTCGCGGTTACGGTGTGTGAAGAGGATCCTTTTCCTACACGATTGCTGCAGGCCGGCGCTGCGGGTTATCTGACCAAGGGCGCGGGGCTGCCGGAAATGGTGCAGGCCATTCGCCTGGTTTTTGCCGGCCAGCGCTATATCAGCCCGCAAATTGCACAGCAATTGGCGATCAAATCCTTTCAGCCGTCCAATGATTCGCCTTTCGACGCCTTGTCCGAGCGCGAGATTCAGATTGCGTTGATGATTGTTGGCTGTCAGAAAGTACAGATCATTTCCGACAAATTGTGTCTGTCGCCGAAAACCGTGAACACCTATCGCTATCGCATTTTCGAGAAGCTTTCGATCAGCAGCGATGTCGAGTTGACGCTGTTGGCGGTTCGTCACGGCATGGTCGATGCCAGCCTCTGACCATGACTGAAACATTCGATTCCGGCGCCTTTCTGTCGACCGTCAGTGGGCGCCCCGGCGTCTATCGCATGTTCGACAGCGATGCGCGTCTGCTCTACGTAGGCAAGGCCAAGAACCTCAAGAAACGTCTGGCGAGCTACTTTCGCAAAACGGGTCTGGCGCCAAAAACGGCTGCGCTGGTCGGGCGTATTGCTCAGGTCGAAACGACCATCACCGCCAACGAAACTGAAGCGCTGTTGCTTGAGCAGACCCTGATCAAGGAGTGGCGGCCGCCGTACAACATCCTATTGCGCGACGACAAATCCTATCCTTATGTCTTTCTGTCTGACGGACAGTTCCCGCGTCTGAGCATCCATCGCGGGGCGAAAAAGGCCAAGGGCAAGTATTTCGGTCCTTATCCGAGTGCCGGTGCACTACGCGAAAGTCTGAGCTTGCTGCAAAAGACGTTTCTTGTTCGTCAATGTGAAGACAGCTACTACAAGAACCGCACCCGGCCGTGTCTGCAATATCAGATCAAGCGCTGCAAGGCGCCGTGTGTCGGGCTGGTTGAGCCTGATGTCTATGCTCAGGACGTGCGTCACTCGGTAATGTTTCTCGAAGGGCGCAGTCATGCGCTGACCAATGAGCTGTCTGCGGCGATGGAGGAGGCTGCGATCAATCTTGAATTCGAGCGTGCTGCCGAGTTGCGTGATCAGATCGCTTTGCTGCGTCGGGTTCAGGATCAGCAGAGCATGGAAGGCGGTACGGGCGATATCGATGTCATCGCCGCCTTCGTCAACCCGGGCGGCGCTTGCGTGCATTTGATCAGTGTCCGTGGCGGACGCGTGTTAGGCAGCAAGAATTTCTTCCCGCAAGTGGGGATCGAAGAGGACGTTTCTGAAGTGATGGCAGCGTTTCTCGGGCAATACTTCATCAGTAGCCCGGAGCGCGATTTGCCGAGCGAGCTGATCGTGAACGTGGTGCACGACGACTTTCCGACGCTGATCGAGGCGATTCATGGATTGCGTGGCCGCGAATTGGCCATCAGCCACAGGGTGCGTGGCACCCGAGCGCGCTGGCAGCAACTGGCCGTTACCAACGCAGAGCAGGCGTTGGGCGCGCGTCTGGCCAATCGTCAACATACGGCAGCGCGTTTTGAAGCGCTGGCGCAAGTGTTAAACCTCGATGAGCCTCCGCAGCGCCTGGAGTGCTACGACATCAGTCATTCCAGCGGTGAGGCAACGGTCGCCTCCTGTGTGGTCTTTGGCCCGGAAGGCGCGATCAAATCGGATTACCGCCGCTACAACATTGAAGGCGTCACGGCGGGTGACGACTATGCCGCCATGCACCAGGCCTTGACGCGACGCTTCAGCAAACTCAAGGATGGCGAGGGCAAGCTGCCGGACATCTTGTTGGTCGACGGTGGTAAAGGCCAGTTATCGATGGCCCGTGACGTCCTCAACGAGTTGGCCGTGCCGGACCTGATTTTGCTCGGTGTTGCCAAAGGCGCAACTCGCAAGGCTGGTTTCGAAACGTTGTATCTGAATGATGCCGCGCACGAGTTCACTCTACGCGGCGACTCGCCGGCGCTGCACCTGATTCAGCAGATCCGCGATGAGGCCCACCGTTTCGCAATTACCGGACACCGAGCTCGCCGCGGCAAAACCCGCCGTACGTCAACCCTGGAAGGCGTTGCCGGCGTAGGACCGACCCGGCGTCGCGACTTATTGAAACATTTTGGTGGATTGCAGGAGCTGTCTCGTGCAAGCATCGAAGAGATCGCCAAAGCCCCGGGGATCAGTAAAAAGCTCGCAGAGTCGATTTATGCAAACCTGCATAGCGAGTAGAATGCCCCTTCACCTCGTAGCCAGTTGTGCCGATGAATATCCCTAATCTGATTACCGTTTTACGCGTCCTGCTTATCCCGATCTTTATTTTGCTGTTTTATTTGCCTTACGAATGGAGTTACATGGCCTCCGCCTCGGTGTTTGCCTTCGCGGCAGCGACGGACTGGCTGGATGGTTACCTGGCCCGCCGCCTGGAACAAAGCACTCCGTTCGGAGCGTTCCTGGATCCGGTTGCTGACAAACTCATGGTCGCGGTGGCTCTGGTGCTGTTGGTGCAAGAACATGGCAATCTGTGGCTCACGCTGCCCGCCGCCGTGATCATTGGTCGCGAGATTGTCGTTTCTGCTCTGCGTGAGTGGATGGCCGAACTCGGTGCTCGCGCTCATGTCGCAGTTTCGAACCTGGGCAAATGGAAAACCGCCGCGCAAATGCTCGCGTTGGTGATCCTGCTGGCCAATCCCAAGGACTTCAGCTTCTGGGTCATTCTGGGTTACGTCTTGCTGTTGGTGTCCGCAGGCTTGACGCTGTGGTCGATGATTCAATACCTTCGTGCCGCCTGGCCGCACCTGAAGACGGATGTTGAAAAGAAATAAAACTTTTTTGAATCAAGGGGTTGACGAAGCTTCTTAATTCTATAGAATGCGCATCACCAAGCGGGAATAGCTCAGTTGGTAGAGCACGACCTTGCCAAGGTCGGGGTCGCGAGTTCGAGTCTCGTTTCCCGCTCCAATTTGTACGTGTTTGTTGTTCGCTACTGACAGCAAATGCTTTGAGGCCGAGTAGCAAAATGGTTATGCAGTGGATTGCAAATCCACCTACGCCGGTTCGATTCCGACCTCGGCCTCCACTATAAACAAGCTCCGTAGATCCATGATTTACGGAGCTTTTTTATTTGCAATCCGCGGCAAGATTTAGTCTTGAATTTCGTGTTTGCGAACTTGCTTCACCGGGGAGTGATGTATATATTTCCCCCTCTGCTGTACGAGCAGAGGTCAGCTACACCGCGCTACCGCCCGAATGGCGAAACTGGTAGACGCATGGGACTTAAAATCCCCCGCTCGTAAGGGCGTGCCGGTTCGATTCCGGCTTCGGGCACCATGAATATCAAAGGCCTGCATGAGATTTCTCATGCAGGCCTTTATCGTTTGCGCTCCGCAATTTGATGTCTGCTCCGCGCTGTGCCAGTTCGTGATGACTTTCGCTCTGAGCCGTTCCCCGATGTAATCATCCTTCATCGCCATGGCGATATGTCCAAGTGGTAGCTTGCGCTGCTTCCTGCTTCCTGCTTCCTGCTTCCTGCAAAGTTCCGCATCCGAAGTCGCCTCGCAAAAACGAGAGATGACGCCGCTAGGAATATTCCTACAAGTGCACGGAAAACTCCTACATCAGCATCCTCCCCGTGTCTCGATAATTGCCCCAGACGAAACGCCTTGACCCGACGTCGGGCAGGCTCCGTCGATCCGTCTGAAGGCCGAGAGAAGGCTTGCAGACACTTCTCAATTATTTGGATGTGATCATGAAAAAGTTTGCCCTCAAAGGTTTGACTCTCGCTCTGGTTCTCGGTGCAGCCTCGCAGGCGGCAATGGCGGCTGATGGTGAAATCAACACCACGGCACCTGGCTGCAACGTGGCTGGCAAAAAAGCTGTGGTCAAGTTCCTGTCCCTAAGCGGTAACGCTGGCGCGAGCGGGCAATGGCTCGGTCTGGTTCCGGAGGCTGGCGTTGCTACCAACGTTGCCGTGCAGATCAAGGATGCCTCCGGCAAGGACCTGCAACTGGGTCTGGAGTCTTCTCCTTATCTGGATTTGACTCAGCCACTGCGCTTCACCGCCAACTACATCGCTACCGGCGTCGCGACCTCGGGTCCGGCCAATGCCAAAGCTGCGTTTACCGTCGACTACCAGTAGGTTCCGTCGATGCACAGCCAGTGGCGCTGCGCTCTGGCTGTCCTTCCCCTCGCTACGGCCGCGACGGTCGTAGCGACAAGAGGATGATCAAAATGCAAAATTTTGTTTTCCCTTTCAAGACGACTGCGATAGCGAGCCTTTTGTTAAGCAGCATGCTGCTCAGTGGCATCAGCCAGGCCGGTGTGATGCTCGGTGGCACGCGAATCGTCTTTGATGGCAACAAGCGTGATGCCTCCATCAGCGTCAGTAACACGACATCGCAACCTTACGCGGTGCAAACCTGGATCAACACCGAAGCGGACGACAACACCACGCCGACACCGTTTGTAGCGACGCCGCCACTGTTTCGTCTGGACCCTCGCAAAGAGCAAATGGTCAGGGTTCAGAAGGTCCCGGGCGACCTGCCGAAGGATCGCGAATCGGTGTTCTATTTCAATGCCCAGGAAATTCCGGTCGCCGGCAACGCTGACGAAAACACCCTGAAAATTGCTATGCGTACTCGGATCAAGTTGTTCTATCGACCAGCCGACCTCAAGGGTAATCCGCTGGACGCCCTTGACCGTCTGCGCTGGAGCCTCACGCAAGAGCAGGGAAAGCCTGTGCTGGTGGTTGAAAACCCTTCGGCGTTCCATGTCTCGTTTATCGGTGTGAAAGTCGTTGCGGGTACACATTTCGTCGAAGTCAACGAACCGAAAATGGTCGCCCCTATGAGTAGTCAGCGCTATCCGCTGCCGGGTTTCAGTGGTCGCAGCGGGGGAGGTGATGTTCTCTGCGATCAACGATTACGGCGGTTACAGCCCACCTCAGACAGTGACCCTGACCAGCGCCCCATAACGCTCTCGTCCTTTTCCTTGCGAATGTCTCTGCACGCTGCCTCGGCCGCGTGGCGGCAGCGTATTGAGTATTGTCATGCGAACCCATGCCCCGAATCTTGACTGCCTGTCTGTGCCTTTTACTCCGCTGCGGTTGTCCGTCGCCATCCTGGCGGCGTTGGTGCCAGGGTGGGTGCACGCTAACGAGCCGGCGAAATTTGACTCCAGCTTCATGCAGTCATTTGGCGGCACCCATGCTGGTCCGAACCTTGATCTGGACGCCGTCGCCAACAGCGGTAGCATTGGGCCGGGCACCTATCCGGTGGTCGTTCGCTTGAATCAGAGCTTTTTCGACCGACGTGACATCACCTTCGTCAAGGATGAGCAGAGCGCTCAAGTGCGTGCGTGTCTGACGGCCGGCTTCTTGACCGAGCTTGGGGTCAAACTGGACGCGTTCCAAACGCCTGGAAAAGCACTGAGCGATTGCATCGATCTGGCTGCGCTGATTGAGGGCGCGTCAGTGAGTTTCGATGCCAACCGCTTGGCGTTGGACATCAGCGTGCCGCAGATCGCCTTGCGCCGCGATGCCGCTGGTTATGTTGCTCCTCAGGAATGGGATCGCGGGATCACTGCCGGTATGCTCAACTATCAGCTCTCGGCTGCGCAGACGCAAAGTGACGCTCGTGGCAACAGCAACCAATACAACCTTTACGGCAACGGTGGTTTTAACCTGGGGGAATGGCGCTTTCGTTCCAGGCCTTCGTTCCGTCAGGATCAGGACGGCGAGCGTGATTGGCAGCGCAGCAACACCTACGCGCAACGTGACCTGACCGGGATCAAGGGCACCTTGACGCTGGGGGAGAGTTTTACGCCCGGTGATGTGTTCGACAGCATCCCCTTTGCACAGGCCTCACTGGCTTACGGCTTGCCGTTCGATCTGACCTTATATGGTGGACTGTTGGGCGCCGATTTCTATCGCGCCGGGGTAGCGCCGCTTAAGGCGCGATATATCCAGACCGCAGAGGGGGCTACGCCCACACCGGGCAGCGCAAACGGCTATGCAAGTTTTTCGGTTACTTACCGTTAAGCCAAAGGCTATTGGTTGGCCGTGCGGCCAAAACAAAAAAAACGCTCTTCTATATAACCACCGTAAAAAACGGGCTGATATTTATCAGTCCGTTTTTTTATGCCGCTCTAAACGAATGCCTGCCCGGCAAATCCGCGAGGCAATCGCTGGAGTCCTGCTATCGCTGTCAGACGCTCAATCCATTCCGCACGCCAGTTTGCTGCGCCGTGGGAGGCTTTTGCTTGGCGTGCAGTGCGTCGAGCCGCATTGCGGTGGTCTTTTCTGGCCTGTTTGTAGGCATCGGTGTTACGGCAACTACGGCACTTCACTCGATTGAGTTCTCGACTCGCAGTGAGATGTTTACCTTTATGACCGCAGGCCAGATGCCCGTCGACGTTGAAGTGGATAACCATGAGCCGTCTCCTTCGTGACATGTACAGTTTATGACAGCCCACAGCCGGTGCCGTTCGGTGACTGCAGCAGACAAAAAAACACCCGCATGCGGGCGGGTGAGAGAGGTATGTACTAAAGGAGTGATTTCACTTTAAGCGTACTGATGTGATGGCGATGTGAAAAGTAAGCGCGAGCGCCGCAGGCCCGTAAATACCGGGCAGGCGACAATCCTGTGAGGCATGTGCCACCGCTGATAAGGCCCGAAACAATGACTGCTGGCGCTATTTGAATCGAGGCAGTGGCCGATCGATTGGCTTGAGCGCCGACAGCGTGTTGCGAATCAGCGGCGCGTCCTTTTCGATATCGTTCAGGCGATCACGGATGCGCAGCGCGGTCGGGTGTCCGCCTTGGTGATCGACCCAGTCGGCGATCTCTTTGCAAGCCGCTGCGAGGCGTGCTTGCCGGGCGTCGAGCAGGGTGAGGAGGGTGGTGATGGACTCTTTTTCGGACATGAAACACCTCCGTTCTATGAAACCGCTGAGCGGCAGCAAAAAGCCCGCGAGTTGCGAGCTTTCTGCCATTGGGGCGCTGCTCCTTCAGCAGGTTTCAGTATAGACCCGCATTTGATCAGCATCAGGCCGAAGACTGTCGGGCCGGTATGGGCGAACTGACTGCATTGAGCCGCTTGCATTCGCGCCATGCGTCCTCCTCGGCGTCGTAGCCATCACCGATGAAGCCGCCTGTGCGCGTATCGCAGATGCGAAACCAGCCCAAGGCTTCGGCTGGATCATGCTGGCTGTCTTCGGCGCGTCGACCGTGAATGATGATCTTGTTGCAGCGCTTCACGACGAAAATGTCTTCCATGGCGTCACCGCAGCTGATTCGTGTCACATCAACTATAGAAGGCCTTGGCCATCGTGCAAAAAATACACAGTTCAGCTCGTCGGTTGCCAGCGCCAACCTGTGGGCCCCCAGGTCAGCCAATGAGTGGGGTTTAACGCTCGAAGAAACGCTTGGTCGTGGGAAATCGCGACAATTGAGCCGGGAAAGGTCTTTAAGGCTTGTTCGAAGGCTTCTACGCAGGGCAGATCGAGATGGTTGGTTGGCTCATCGAGCAGCAGCAATTGCGCGGGCGTCTGGCGCCACAGTGCCAATGCAAGGGCCGCTTTCAGGCGCTCACCGCCACTGAGTGAGGCGCAGGGCCGAGTGACACACTGCGCGTTCAATTGCAGGTGCGCCAGGTAGCTGCGCAAGGTGCCCTCGTCCAAGGGTGTTCGCTGCGCTTTGAGCTGCTCAACAATGCTCATGCGATTATCCAGCTGCGTCAGGTGTTGATCGAGGAAGGCGCTAGGCACGTGGGTGGTGCAGTCACCTAACTCAGGTGTTAACTCACCGGCGAGCATTTTCAGCAGGGTGGATTTGCCACACCCGTTTGGACCGCTGACGGCAACGCGCATCGGCCCGTGGAGGCTCAGGTTCAGCCAGGTTGAAGGCGCATCGACCGGCAGCCACGGCAAGCAGGCCTCGACGAGTGTGCAGATCTGGCGAGTACTCGGAACAGCGCTCCCCGGCAAATGGATCAGAATACCGTCGTCGGGCGCAACGTTCGTGTAGGCGTCACGCACTCTGGTATCCAGTTCGGATTTCCGTAACAGATGACCGGCCCGTACACGCCCCATGATTTCCCTCGCAGCCGCCTTCGCCGCACTTCGCTCGAAGCTCGCCATGTTGGCAGTTTGCGCATGGCGACGGCTGCAAGCGGCATGACGCTGGATCGTGTCGTGCTCATGCCGCAGCCGAGAACGCTCGCGCTGGCGTTCGTTTCGAGCTTGATCAAGCTGTGCTTGCGCGGCTGCTTGATGCACTCGACGCTGTTCGGAATACGCTGAATAGTTGCCGCTGAAGGTTGTCACACCGAGCGGTGTGACTTCGACGATTCGCCGCATCTGCTCGAGTAATTGCCGGTCATGGCTGACGACAATCAAGCCACCGCGCCAGCGTTCGAGTTCACGCATCAGCCATTGCCGGCCCGCGTGGTCGAGATGATTGGTCGGTTCGTCCAGCACCAACAATTGCGCCTGACTCAACAGCGCGCCGATCAGCGCGATCCGGGCTTGCTGGCCACCGCTGAGATTGTCAGTCAGATCGTACGTGCCGATGTTGGGCAGCCCGGCCTCATCAAGTCGCTGACGCAAGCGCTCCGGCAGATCCCACCCTTCGCCGATGAGGTCAAAATCCTCGGCACTGGCGCTGCCCTGCTCGAGTCGCACCAGTGCTGCGAGTGCTCGCGCTGTGCCCGTAGCATCGGCAACAGTCTGACCGGGCATGGAAGTGAAGGTTTGAGGGACGTAGCGCACCGAAACTGAACACGTCACGCTGCCGGCGGTAGGCTCTAGCTGCCCGGTAATCAGCCGCGCGAGCACGCTTTTGCCGACACCGTTGCGCCCGACGACGGCGGTCGGCAGATGATCGAATTGCAAATTCAGTGCGTTAAAAATCATCTCGCCATTGGCGAACTGAAAATTCAGTTGATTCAGGGAGACGAGTGCAGACGTACGCGAGACGTGAGCCATCGGCACCTCCAAAAAATGTCGTGAAAACTGGCAAACGCCGAGAACGGCGTGCCGCGCTTACATTTTTAGAAGGCCAGGTTGTTCACGTCTGCGGTCGTCCTGAGAAATGGAAAGGTCGATAGCCTAGATGGCGCTGCCCAGTCGATCAAGTTGCGTGCGTCATATCGCCCATTCGTTCGAGAAACATCGCCAACGCTACTTCCTCGGTTCGCAAGCCCTTGCGCACGCGTGGGCGCGGCAGTTCAGCGAGAGCGCCGAGCATGAATTTTTCCACCACAGCGGGATGGATGTAACACTTGCGGCACACCGCCGGGGTGTTGCCCAACTGTTTGGCGACGCCTTTCACCATCTCCACGACATGCCGTTTCGCTTCGGTTTCTGACTCCCATTGCAGCTCGCGTAACACCGCCAATGCCAAGGCACTGCCTGCCCAGGTGCGGTAGTCCTTGGCGGTGAACTCGGCGCCGGTCAGGGTTTGCAGGTACGCGTTGACGTCGGAGGAACTCACGGTGTGCCGTTCGCCCTGCTCATCCAGATACTGAAACAGGTTTTGCCCGGGAATCTCCAGGCAGCGCTTGATGACGCGTGCCAGGCGTCTGTCCTTGACGGTGATCTGGTGTTCGATGCCGCTCTTGCCGCGAAACTGGAACAGGATCGCGTTGCCGTTGACCTCGACATGGCGACTGCGCAGGGTGGTCAAACCGTAGGAGCGATTGTCCCGGGCGTACTGCGTGTTGCCGACCCGGATCAACGTTGCGTCGAGCAACGTGATCACGGTGGCCATGACCTTGTCGCGGCTGAAGCCGGGAGCGGCCAACAGCGCTTCCAGTTGTTTGCGCAGTTTTGGCAGTGCCAGGCCGAACTCACGCAGCCGCGAGTATTTGTCGGCATCGCGCACTTCACGCCAGCGCGGGTGATAGCGGTATTGCTTGCGACCCCGGGCATCACGACCGGTAGCTTGCAAATGGCCGCGCGGGTCAGGGCAGATCCACACATCGGTATAGGCTGGCGGCACGGCGAGGGCGTTGAGGCGCTTGATCTCATCGGGATCGGTGATGCGCTGGCCCGAGGGCTCGAAATAGCTGAACCTGGCGCGCAGCTTTTTGCGGGTGATGCCGGGCTGTGTGTCGTCGACGTAATGCAGGTCGCAGGGCAGAGCGTCGGTCAACTCGGTATCGGGCATGGCAGCTTCCTTGGATGGCGCAGCGGTCGGTAAAACGATTGACCGCGCACTGAAGCCGTCGTGCCAATGATTTACGCGAGTACGGCGACCGCTTTGATCTGCGCCCAGAGCTGCTGGCCCGGATGCACGCCCAATTGATCCCGGGAAAATCGCGTAATGCGCGCCACTAACGCAGTGCCCCCAGCGTCGAGACGGATGAGCACATGGGCGGTGTTGTCTGCAGCCAGCTCGCGGACCACCGTCACCGGCAGCCGATTGAGAATGCTGCTGAACTCGCTGTTTTGCAGGGCCAGGCTGATGTCGCGCGCGTGCACCTTGCAGCGCAGGGCTTGGCCGATGGCCATTGGTGCGTGTGCTACGCGAATGCTCATATCGGTCGCCGGCAGTTGCAGGCTGAGCAACTGATATTGCGCATCGTAGGCACTGACCAGCCCTTCAATGATCACGCCTGCGTCATCGCCCATCGCCATCGGCAAGTCCAGGCGAGCGAGCGTTTCCCCGATCGGGCCGCTGGCCAATGCCTTGCCGTCGCTGAGCAATACCAAGTGATCGGCCAGGCGCGCAACCTCGTCCTGCGCATGACTGACGTACAGCACCGGAATATCCAGTTCGTCGTGCAGGCGTTGCAGGTAGGGCAGGATTTCGCTTTTGCGTTGGCTGTCGAGCGCGGCGAGTGGTTCGTCCATCAGCAGCAGTTTCGGACTGGTCAGCAGCGCACGGGCGATACCGACGCGCTGGCGTTCGCCGCCCGATAAATGCTGCGGATGACGCCCAAGCAAGTGGCCGATACCCAGCAGTTCGGTGGCTTGTGCCATGTCGACCCGGCGTGCGGATTTGGCGATGCGCTTGAGACCAAATTGCAGATTGGCCTGCACCGACAGGTGTGGAAACAGGCTGGCCTCTTGAAACACATAACCCAGTGCGCGTTTGTGCGGCGCCACGAAAATGCCGTTGTCGCTGTCGTGCCAGACTTCGTCGTTGATGCGGATGAAGCCTTGCTCTGCACGTTCCAGCCCGGCGATGCAGCGCAGGCAGGTGGTTTTGCCCGAGCCGGAATGACCGTACAGCGCGGTGACGCCGCGCCCCGGCAAATGCAGGTCGACGTCCAGATTGAAGCCGGGATAAGCGACTTTCAGGCGTGCATCAATCATCGGTCAGCTCCAGCCAGCGCGGGTTTTGCGGCTGGAATAGAGCGCCAGCAACACCAGAAACGAGAACACCAGCATCGCGCCGGCCAGCCAGTGGGCCTGGGCGTATTCCATCGCTTCGACGTGGTCGTAGATTTGCACCGAGACCACGCGAGTCTTGTCGGGGATGTTGCCGCCAATCATCAGCACGACGCCGAACTCACCGACGGTATGTGCGAAGCCGAGGATCGCCGCGGTGATAAAGCCGGGGCGGGCCAGCGGCACAATCACGCTGAAAAAAGTGTCCCACGGATTAGCACGCAAGGTCGCGGCTACTTCCAGCGGGCGAGTGCCAATGGCGCAGAACGCGTTTTGCAACGGTTGCACCACGAACGGCATGGAGTAGATCACCGAACCGATCACCAGCCCCGTGAAACTGAACGTCAGCGTGCCGAGCCCTAGCCATTGGGTGAACTGGCCGACAACACCGTGCGGCCCCATCAGCAATAGCAGATAGAAGCCGATCACGGTCGGCGGCAGCACAAGGGGCAGGGCGACGATTGCTCCGATCGGGCCGCGCAGCCACGAACGGGTGCGCGACAACCACAGGGCAATCGGAGTGCCGACAACCAGCAGGATCGCGGTGGTCAGGGACGCCAGTTTCAGGGTCAGCCAGATCGCCGCGAAGTCGGCACTCGAGAGCGACATTTAGAGCTGATAACCGTACGATCTGATGATCGCGGCGGCTTTCGGGCCTTTGAGGTAGTCAACCAGGGCTTGGGCGGCAGCGTTGTTTTTGCCTTTGTTCAAGATCACTGCGTCCTGTTTGATCGGGTCGTGCATGGTGGCCGGAACAATCCACGCTGAACCGCTGCTGACTTTGCCGTCCTTGTAGATCTGTGACAGCGCAACGAAGCCCAGTTCGGCATTACCCGTGGAGACGAACTGGTAAGCCTGAGTAATGTTCTGGCCTTCAACGATCTTGGCCTGGGTGGCTTCGCCCAGTTTCAACGTTGCCAACACTTGTGTAGCGGCGAGGCCATAGGGTGCCGTTTTGGGGTTGGCGATGGACAGATGCTGGTATTCGTTGTTCTTCAGCACATCGCCTTTGGCGTCGACATATCCTTCTTTGGCCGACCACAGCGCGAGTGTGCCGATGGCATAAGTGAAGCGCGATCCCTTGACGATTTCGCCTTCGTTCTCAAGTTTTTCCGGTGTGGTGTCGTCCGCCGAGAGGAACACTTCGAAGGGAGCGCCGTTCTTGATCTGAGTGTAGAGCTGGCCTGTAGCGCCGTAGGCGGCGACCAGTTTGTGCCCGGTGTCTTTTTCGAAGTCGGCGGCAATGGCCTTGATCGGCGCGGTGAAGTTGGCGGCGACGGCAACCTGGACTTCATCAGCCTGGACTGCGCCGATGGCGAAAACCGCGAGCAAAGAGGCCAGGCAGGCAGGGACTAAACGTGAGGCACGAGTGATCATGTAACAGCTCCGTTGTAGGCGTGTGCAGAGGGTAGCTATTGCGCCGTTGCAATGAGTAGAAACGCTATATAGCGAAATATATAGCGAATTGCCGCCAAACGGAAAGTGCAGGTGAAAAACAGGGTGAGCACTTGCGTTCATCACCCTGATCTTCTTCACCCATGAGCCAGTTTGGTCAACGCCCCTTCGGCGAGTTGCCGAGTCAGTTCGGCACTGCTGACGTCCTGCCCCAGAGTAAAAGCCTGGCCAGCCCAGAGGTTGGCGAACTGCGCCTCATCTTTGGCCCGCAGTGGCATCAGTGCACCACCGGCCAACGGAAAGGCTGGCGCTGTGGGCGACATCGGCCCCAGTTCACGCATGACGCGGTTGAGAATGCCGCGGGCCGGGCGCCCGGTAAAAATGTTGGTGACGGCGGTTTCGCTTTCTTTGGCGGTGCGCAGAGCCCTGTGATGCGCGGCGCTGACGTTAGCTTCCGGGGTAAACAGGTACGCGGTGCCCACCTGAACCGCAGATGCGCCCAGCATAAACGCCGCCGCCACGCCACGAGCGTCGGCGATCCCACCGGCGGCAATCACCGGCACCTTCACCGCGTCGACCACCTGCGGCACCAGGGCGAAGGTGCCGACCTGGGTGTTCAGATCTTCGCTGAGAAACATCCCGCGATGTCCACCGGCCTCGTAGCCCATGGCGATGATCGCGTCACAACCGTTCTGCTCCAGCCAGAGGGCTTCATCGACGGTGGTGGCCGAAGACAGGATTTTCGCCCCGGTGGCTTTCACCCGATCCAGCAAGGATTTTTCCGGCAGGCCAAAGTGGAAGCTCACCACCTCAGGCCGGAACTCCTCCAGCACTTCGCACGCTGCCGCATCGAACGGCGCCCGGTTGGACACCGGTGTTGGCGCATCGAAGTCGACGCCCAGTTCGCGGTAGTACGGCTCCAGCCGGTGCTTCCAGTCGCGCGCGCGTTGCTCATCGACGGCGGGTGGCTGATGACAGAAGAAATTCACGTTGAAAGGTTTGTCGGTGTGCTGGCGAATCGTTTTCAGCGCTTCACGCAATTGCTCAATGCTCAGCATTGCCGCTGGCATCGAGCCAAGGCCACCGGCGTTGCACACGGCGATCACCATGGATGAATTCGTGGCGCCGGCCATCGGGCCTTGGATGATCGGCCATGCAGTGCCGAGCAAATTGATAATGCGGGTATCTGGCCATTGGCTCATGGGCACGGCTCTCCGAACGATGAAACGGGGCAAGGCCGGTTTTTTTAACAGCAAAACCGGACTCAGGGCCACTCTGAAATTCAGAACATCGCGCAGCGCAGTCGCTCAGCGCGGGTGGTGACCGATGCGCGAATTGGCAGAAAGTCGTGTGTGGCAACGCTCCGAGATGTGGTATTTGAAGGCTACGACAACCCTAAATCCATCCATGAGAGGCCATCATGTTCAACGGTATTCTGATCGACAAAGACGACAGCGGTTATCGCGCCAACCTGCAGCAGATCAACGAAGAGCACTTGCCCGAAGGCGATGTGACCGTAAACGTTGCGTACAGCACGCTCAATTTCAAGGACGGGCTGGCGATCACCGGCAACGGCCCGGTGGTGCGCAAGTTCCCGATGGTGCCGGGTATCGATCTGGCAGGCACGGTCGAGTTCAGTTCGCACCCGGACTATAAAGTGGGCGATCAGGTACTGCTCAATGGCTGGGGTGTGGGCGAAGGCCATTGGGGCGGACTGGCGCAGAAAGCGCGACTCAAGGGGGACTGGCTGATTCCGTTGCCCAAAGCCTTTAGCGCCGCGCAAGCCATGGCCATTGGCACGGCAGGTTACACGGCAATGTTGTGCATTATGGCGCTGGAGCGTAACGGCGTGACGCCGCAGCAGGGCGAGGTGCTGGTCACTGGCGCCAATGGTGGCGTTGGCAGTTTTGCTATCGCGTTGCTGAGCAAGCTCGGTTATCAGGTGGTGGCGTCCACGGGGCGGGTGTCTGAGCACGAATATCTGAAACAGTTAGGCGCAAGCGAAATCATCGACCGTGCAACCCTGTCCGAGCCGGGCAAACCACTGGCCAAGGAGCGTTGGGCGGGAGTGATCGACTCGGTCGGCAGCCACACATTGGCGAATGCCTGCGCCAGCACGCGCTCTGAAGGCACGGTCGCTGCGTGCGGTTTGGCCCAGGGCATGGACTTTCCGGCCTCGGTGGCACCGTTCATTTTGCGCGGTGTGACCCTGGCCGGCATCAACAGTGTGACCCAGCCCAAAGCGCGTCGACTGGAAGCATGGGATCGCCTGGCCAAGGATCTGGACTTTGCCTTGCTGCCCTTGATCAGCCATGAAATCGCCTTGAGCGAAGCCATCGATGCGGCGCCCAAATTGCTCGCCGGACAGCTTCGCGGCCGGGTTGTAGTCGACGTCAATCGCTAGGATTGCGTTTCACGCTCAAGCAATTGGCGTTTGCGCTCGACACCCCAGCGATAGCCCGAAAGATTGCCATCGCTGCGCACCACGCGGTGGCAAGGGATCGCCACGGCCAAGCGATTCGCGCCGCACGCCTGAGCGACGGCGCGCATGGAGGTCGGCGCGCCGATGCGCTGGGCAATATCGGCGTAACTGGCGGTGCTGCCGACCGGAATTTCCCGCAACGCCTGCCATACACGTTCCTGAAACGCCGTGCCGCGCACGTCCAGCGGCAGATCCAGACCAATCGCCGGGGCTTCGATAAACCCCACGACTTTGGCGATCAACTGTTCAAATCCAGCATCGGCGCCGATCAGGTTCGCCTTGCGAAACTTGTCTTGCAGATCGCACACCAGTTGGTGCGGATCATCGCCCAATAGAATGGCGCAAACTCCGCGCTCGCTTTGCGCCACCAGAATCGCCCCAAGCGAGCATTGGCCAACGGCGAAACGAATGTCGTTATTCTGCCCGGCGGCGCGGTAGTCAGCCGGTTTCATTCCCAGCAATTGATCGGCGGATTCATAAAAGCGGCTGTTGGAGTTGAAGCCCGCATCGTAAAGCGCATCGGTCACCGAGCCACCATTGGACAGACGCTCACGTACTTTGCGTGAACGATGGGCGGCTGCGTAGTCCTTGGGCGTCAAACCTGTTGCAGCTTTGAATACTCGATGGAAATGAAACGGGCTCAGTCCCGCTGTCTTCGCCAGTTCGTTGAGCGCGGGCAAGGTTTCAGCGCACTCGATTTGCCGACAGGCCGCCGCGACTGTGGCGGCGTGCTGCGCACTCACTTCGCTCTGATCTTTACTTGCGCGCTTACTGGGGCGATAACCGGCGGCTTCAGCTTGCTGCGCAGTATCGAAAAACTCGACATTCTGCGGCTTGGGCAATCGCGCATGGCTGCTTGGGCGGCAATAGATGCCCGTCGTTTTCACCGCGTAGACAAATTGTCCGTCCGCTTGTGGATTGCGCGCAACGACAGCAGCCCAGCGTGGATCGTCTTCAGTGGTGGGGCGGGGCGAGAGCGTTTCCATGATCGATAGTCCGTTGACCTGTTTGATTCAGATTAACCGCAGTCGCCAACCCCAACACTCCGAGCCTTGCGGTCAAATTCTCAACGATCAGCCGGCGAGTCGAAAGGTCAGATTGATGCGCTGCTCACCCAACTGTGGATGCTGGCCGTGCTTGATCGGCAATACACCGTGAAAGCGCAATCGATCAACGCCACCCCAGATCACCATATCACCGTGCAGCAGAGGGATTCGCCGGCTCCTGTCGTTACGGCTGAAACCGCCGAACAGAAACATGGCCGGCAACCCTAGCGACAAAGAAACGATCGGCGCAGCGTAGGCTCTTTCGTCTTTGTCTTGATGCAATGACATCTTGGCGCCGGGGACATATTGGTTGATCAGGCAGGAGTCCGGGTAAAAGTCGGCAAATCCCGCACGCTCGGCGGCGCAGTGCGCAAGGTCGGACAATATCAAGGGCATGTCCGGCCAGGGCTGGCCGCTGAGTGGGTCGACGCTTGAATAGCGATAGCCGCTGCGATCGGTGATCCAGCCCAGGTGCCCGCAACTGCTGGTGCCCACCGACATGCTGAAACCGCCCGGTGTGACCATGTGGCGCAATGGCGCTGCCGCCAGAATCGCGGCCAATACCGGTAACAGTTGATCGACTATGGGCAGGGCAAACCCACGCAGCAACCACGATTGCTCGCCGATCTGCTCGGCGCGGGGTTGCTGCTCAGGTTCGTGATCGGCGAATAGATCAAAATGGCTCGGTTGCATGCGGGTCACAAAGTGTCGTGGACGCTAGCGGTCGAATTCTGGCGAAAGGTTACAGCGCTTTGCTGACGGCGATATCGCTGACTACGTCAGCCTGGTCGTGAATTGCACTCAGCGCTGCCTTGGCTTCTTCTTCTGTACCGTTTTCCAGTTGAGCGAACTCGAAGCGCCGCTCACCGTTGAGTTTGTACTTGATGACGTATTTGGTCGTTTGGGCCACGGTCATGTTTACCTGCCTGAAAGGGTGGGGCAGCTCAGCTGAGTTTGGTGCTGGAGCGGCGGATGATCTTGATCGAGTGAGTCAGCGTCGGCTTGCGGGTAACGCTGATTGGGCGACGGTTGACGGTGTCGATGGTGATGTTCCAGAAACCGGTGCTCGGCGCCGTAATGCGGGCCGGGAAGGTGTCGAAAGCGCCGCCGTGATAGGTGTGGCGACCACCATTTTTAAAGCTGCGAAAGTTGGCGTCGTTCATCAGACGGATGTTGCAGGTTTGCGAGCATTGGATGACGACGATGTCGTCTTCGTTGAGGTGCTCGCGCTGGTGAATAAATTTCATGGGCGCCTCCGGAAGGGCTTTTTCTACAAAATCAAAACGATAGCTTGTTAATGGGCGCAGTTTATCAGCCCGCACGGGTTATTATCTGGCCGTCGGACGTTGGATTGACAATTTTGAACACATATTCGCGATTGGATGCGGGTTAAATGCAAGAGACCTCGGAGAAAAACGGCATTTGTGCTGTCGGACGGTCTTTAACGGAGGTTTTGTATGAAGTGGGGTGTGGTGTGTCTGCCGTTGGTTTTGGCTGTAGGTGGTTGCGCAAGTGTTTCCGAAATCAATGAAACACTGCCGACCATGAGCGTGATCTCCGGCAAGAAGCCCCATGAGTACGCTCAATGCCTGGCCGAAAAACTGGCCGATAGCCGTGGCGCGCTGCAAGTGCAGGCGCACAAGGATGGGGTTCGAGTCATCGTTCCCGGGAAATTGTCCACGGGCGCGGCGGCCGTGTTTGACATCGAAGATCGCTCCGGCGGCAGCAGCATCAAGCTGCACGAGCGCATGTCCAATGTACCCGTGCGCCCACGTGATGTGCGTAACGCTGCCAACGCGTGTATTTCCGGCTGATAGACTACGGGTCATCAGCATCAATGCCGTCACAGTCATGCTGTGACGGCATTTTCATTTCTGGAGTTGCGATGAAGCGAGAGCAAGTACGAGAGCGCCACGCAGAGGGCCTGATCTCTGCCACCCATGTAATTCAGAACCCGGCGAATTCGGGCGAGTGGATCGTGTTTTTCAAGAAAAGCGCTGGGCGCAGTTATTTCCTGGTGGACGATAACGACGAAGTCGAGTCTTTCAATCGGCTCGACGATCTGATCGAAGTTGTACGCGGACTCGGGATCAAGTTCGCCGAAATCCACATGTAAGGTCTATTTGCAGACCACTACCACGCTGCGGTTTTTGTAGTTGCCGACATCGATACCCAATGTCTTGTCGCTTTCCTTCGAAGCTGGCGTGCCGTCCGTGCCGACGATGCGATACCCGGTGCCCGCACAGGAGGCATCGGCCTTTTCATAGCAAGTGGCCCAGGAATTGGCTTCGCCGGAGCACTCGATGGTCAGGCCCTGTTCGCCGTTGTTCAGGTAAGTGGTTTGGGAGGTGGCACAACCGGTCAGGGCCAGTACCGCAATCAGTGGCAAAAAACTGTTCAGGTTCATATTTGTCGTCTTTAACGAGGGGGACTAGACGCTCTGACAGCGCTGGTATGAAAAGGTTATAGCGATAGGCCACTTGTTTGCAGGCGAGCACAAAAAAGCCCTGCGCAAGGGCAGGGCTCCGGGGGAGGGCGCAGCAGATCAGTCCTGATCTTTGCCACGGCGCTTCGCCGATGCGGGAGTGTCCGTGAACACCGACGCGACATCAGTCGCCAGTTGTTCACTGTCGAAAGGCCCAGCGATGTGTTCGCCATTGGTGGTGGTCAGATTCCACTTGCCGTCTTTCTTGTCGATCACGTACCCGTTGATGATTTTTACCGCGGCCATCTATCTGTCTCGTTCGCTGGTTCAAAGGCGCCATGATACCGGCAAATGCTCGCATTGGGGGCGATGAGCGTATGGTGATTCGGCTTGTCGGCATCTTTGAGCTACGCTGATCTGGCTACGCAAGATGCCGATGGAACTATCGGCGAGAATATTTCTCTATGATGGCATCGGTTAGCCAGTGCGGGGCATTGTAAGGTGCACGCCGCCTGATTAGACTGCGCCGAAACTCGTACACACAGCCCTTTCAAGGACTTATATGATCAAGAAATGCTTGTTCCCAGCAGCCGGTTACGGTACTCGCTTCCTGCCAGCGACTAAAGCCATGCCTAAAGAAATGCTGCCGGTGGTAAACAAGCCACTGATCCAGTACGGCGTTGAAGAAGCTCTGGACGCTGGCCTGACGGAAATTTCGATCGTTACCGGTCGTGGCAAGCGCGCTCTGGAAGACCACTTCGACATCAGTTACGAGCTGGAAAACCAGATCAAAGGCACCGACAAGGAAAAATACCTGGTCGGCATCCGCAAATTGCTGGACGAGTGCTCGTTCTCCTACACTCGTCAGACCGAAATGAAAGGTCTGGGCCACGCGATCCTCACCGGTCGCCCGCTGATTGGCGACGAACCGTTTGCTGTGGTGCTGGCGGACGACCTGTGTGTCAACCTTGAAGGCGACGGCGTACTGACCCAGATGGTCAAGCTGTACAAGCAGTTCCGCTGCTCGATCGTGGCCATCCAGGAAGTCGATCCGCAAGAAACCAACAAGTACGGCGTGATCTCCGGCGAGATGATTCGCGACGACATCTACCGCGTTCACAGCATGGTCGAGAAGCCAAAGCCGGAAGACGCTCCGTCGAACCTGGCGATCATCGGTCGTTACATCCTGACTCCGGACATCTTCGACCTGATCGAGCAAACCGAGCCAGGCAAGGGTGGCGAAATTCAGATCACCGATGCTTTGATGAAACAAGCCCAGAACGGCTGCGTAATGGCCTACAAGTTCAAAGGCAAGCGTTTCGACTGCGGTGGCGCTGAGGGCTACATCGACGCGACGAACTTCTGCTTTGAAAACTTCTACAAGACTGGCAAGGCTTACTGATAGCGTTTGATCGGTCTGTACGAAAAGCCACCTTCGCAGACTGTGTGAAAACCTAGCAATCTGCGCAGCGCTCAATGAAAATGCTCCGTATCGAAAGATACGGAGCATTTTTCGTTATGGCTTACATCCAAGGAGAGTCTCGCAGCCAGACCAGCCT
>NZ_CAXAON010000025.1:0-93933 GCF_963970495.1 Pseudomonas sp. EA_65y_Pfl2_P78
CTTGGCCTGGAATACTGGCGTAGGTGCATAGAGTTCGGAGGCAGCGGAGACTGGGAAAAATTGGAGAAAGCTCTGCGCGATGAGGTGCATCATCAGGCGCAGAGCCTGGAGTAGATTTGTGGGGATCTATCAGGGTCTGTCCCATTTACCCATACTCTGTAGTATCCAACATTCTCTACGGCAGTTTGACAAGCACAATCTCATCAGAACCCTTTGGTAACTCCAAAAGGTATTTCCAACCCTCGAGAATTTTTTGCCATTCCTGCAAGGTGAATTTGCTTTCTGGCTGACCGATCCAGTCGTCGTTGATTGATATGTCAACCTGCACACCAGTTGTATCGATATTCAAAACAACGTCGTTTCCACCCGCACAAATTGATTGCTCTGTGCCATCCAATACCGACGCCAGATACCGAAGCAGCCGATCACAACTTGCCGGGGTTTGAGCAACGGCCTCCAGCGTGCTGCAAACATAAAGCTCATAGCGTTGAGCCCCCTCCTGCCCCGGGCTCACTTGCGCCATGTCATAAAAGACCTCGCCCAAAACAGGGTGAGGACCGGCCGATTGATGAAAAAACCTCAGTTCCATGAATGCATCCGATATTTATGGTCTATAAACAGGAAAAACCGTTGTCCTCGGAGTGGTATAGCCGCGAACACTTACACCTGAAGGCGTTGTTGACCGCCAAGCAGTTCCGTTAACAACTTTTGCAGGACTGTTCCATGCGGCATCAACCTCTGCAACTATTCGAGCCTTGTCCCAAGAAGCCGGGAACATCGAGTTCACACCATTATTCGATGTTTTGGTGAGCCATCGATTAGGGTTATTTGGATCACGCACCTGCACCGTTGCCTCGTATACACCGGACGGATCAGCCGGCGTCTGCGTGCCAGGCACAATTCTTACATCCCCGTTCAATAAGGTATGTGCACCGGTAGGATTGCCATTCTTATCATAATCCGCACCAATGATATGCGGATAATCAACCGGACTGTTGTACATATTGCCCGGCGACAGAGGGTCTACCACCGGAGAAACCGTGCTCCACCCTTCTCCATTTTCAATCGTGCTCCCGCCTGTACTGCTCGGTGACGGGGGCTCGATAGTGCTGCCACCTGCGCTTACGGGATGAAGAACGTCAGTTTCTATAATCGGGTTGGTCAGCGTTCCGAACTTAGGATCCAGCAGTTCTATCGGGAAAGCCGTACCGACAATGGTCAGCCACAACTCGGCAGCCACCTTCAGGCGCTCTTGCATCTGCAGCCCTGAGTCCTTGGTCGACTCAATAAAGGCATTGACTGCGTCGCGCATAGCGTCCTGATTCTGTGGTGAGTTTGCCGCCGTCAGCAGCGCAGCGCTCAGGGCAACCAGCGCTCCTCCAGCCACTGCCAAAGGTAAAAAGTTTGTTTGGCCAGGCGTATTGGGCTGCAAGCGCATGAGTCCCAACATCATGCTCAGCGCCAGGCCCGGATTGGTCGCTGCAATTTGAGCAATTTTGTCAGCCAACGCTTGAGTTTCTGGCGTAACGTTGCCGTTCGTCATGTTAATGAAGGCGATATTGATCGTTTTCTTTCGCGTTGTTTCATTGCGCAAGAGTTTTACGATCGCGCGAGTAACGGCCCGATCGGCAAGAATGTTATTCGCCTTGCCTACACCTTCACCCAGTGCAAACGCGTTTGTAGCAAGCACCAGGTCCAACAGTTTGTTCAGCGACTCAATGCTGTTGTCACCGTAGTTTTCGACGCTCTCCTTCCACGCGTTATAAGTCTTCACCGGATTCATGACCGCGCCTACGGAGGTACTGCTCGCGTAGAGATCCGTTCGGTGCTCGTCATCGCGAGTCACTTCATAAGCTTTGCTTACATCACGATTAAGTCCCGCCGTGGAGTCCTGACCGGTCGCTTTATCGTGGCGGACAACAATCTCACCTGCGCCAACCGTAGCGTTGAGTGTCTGCTCGCGATTCTTGGTGTAGTTGTAACCCTCCACTGCCCAGCTGTTTTTATCCGGACCCTCCATGCCCTTGTTGGGTTTGTCAGCCTGGGAGTTTGCGCTGCCACCATAACTGCCGCTGACGTTCAGGTAATAACCATGTTCATTGTCTTTGCCAGTGATGTTTCGATAGCCAAGCGTGTCGGTATCCAGTTTCAGGTTGCCGTTGTCGGCAGAGATCAGCGCACCGTCCAGTTGCGTGTGATCTTCGGTACGGATATCGACTTTGCTTTTGCCACTGATAACGGTCTGGTTTTCGACCCAGTTGGTCTTGCCAGTCGTCTGGCCATAGCCCAGTGATCCACTCGCGGTCATGCCCACACTGAACGCCAGCGTCAGGCTGGCATCCATCTCCTTGCCCTCGACCTTGCCGGTGTCGGGTACAGATGTCACCGTTAGATTGCGACCCACGTCACCAATCACTTCATCGCCGCGCAGAGTCGCTCCGGCAATCTTGGTATCGCGACCGCTTTCGAAGTTCAGACTGTTGCCTGCGTAGAGATACGCCTCTTGTTGCTGGACACCTTCACGCTTAAGGTCGCCCAGACCGGCGTTGACCGACCCATAGAAGCCAAATCCGTCGTTGCCGGCGATGACTCCCCCCTCAGCCCCCCAGCTACGACGACTGTCTTCACTGCTCGACGCATTTTGCGCCGACAGGATATTCAGGTCATTACCCGCCTTGAGCTTGATGTCACGCTCGGCAATAGCATGGGTGCCAACCAGCGTCAGATCGTTTTTGGCGTCCAGATTGATGCTGCCACCGGCATTGAGCGCGGTCGCGACGGAGTTGCCTTGGGACGACTCGCCCTGACTTGCAGCGTTACTGACGCCGACTCCGAGCTTGAATCCACCCGTGGTGCCCCCCTTGAGGCCTCCTTTGCTTTGAGTGTGATTGCCGTCACTGCTTTGCGCTCCGTGAGCGACATCAAGGACGATGTTTTTCCCGGTGATGTTGATGTTGCGTCCGGAGTCCAACTGGCTACCGTGAACGCTCACGTTGTTTTCAGCGTCCAGACTGATGTCATTGCCCGCCGAAAGCGTGGAAGGACGATTGCTGATTGATGTCTGCGTATGGGTCTGACCGATGCTCGAAGCACCTTCATGGCCATCGAACGTCGCACCGGCAAAAAACTGGCCGAGGGTATCGACTGACTTCAGCACACTCGAACCTTTGCTGACCCCATCTTCGCCCTTGCCAGTTCCCTGGAGAGTGTTGAGCGTATTGCCGATGTTGTAGGCCATCGTGGTCGTAGTGCCGTTGCGCTTGACGCTGTCCCAGGTGGTAATCACGCTCGCTTGTTCAGCGGCATCAATGTTGATGTCCCGCTTGGCGTTAACCTTCAAGTCAATGCCCGACTCCATGTCTGAACCTTGAAGATTGAAGTCCCGACCGGCAGCGACATTCAGGTTCTGCCCGGCAGAAATGGAGCTACCAGCAGCGGTATGCCCGCTACTGTTGACTCCATTTTTGATTGTTTCATTGCCGACAAAGGTGCTGAAGGCATTGCTGTCGATGGTTTGTTTGATGCCATAGCTCTTGTTGGTTTCCCAACTACTGCTGCGTTGCTCATCAATACTGGCGACCACGTTTACATCACGACCGGCATCAATGTTGGCATCGTGACCGGCATTGATGCCGCTACCGATAATGTTGATGTCCCGGGTAGCTTTCAGAATGGCGTCATGACCAGCATTGATTTCACTACCGACACTGGTGGAACTGACAACTTCACGTCCGCCTTTATGTGATGCATTTGCGGTGATGTCAGCGCCCGCTCCCGGGGTGCCTGCAAACAAGCCGACGGTGTCCTTGAGTGAAAGGCCCAGCTTTTTCTTGAACTCCTCGGCCCGACTGTAGGCTTCGTTATCGGCAGCGGAGAGATTGATGTCCCCGGTCTTGTCCAAAAGGCCCGCATGCAACTCCGCATTGTTGTCCGCGTTGATCACGCTGGCATTCAAGTTGATATCGCGGCCACCGATGATAACGGCGTCGTTCTTGGCGTTGAGTTCACTACCGACCTGAGTAACGCTGGTGGCAAGGTGACTGCTGCCCTTGGACGACATGCCAAACAGGCCGGTTTTGGTTTTCTTGGTATATGAGCCGGTTTCTTCAGTGGCAGAGAGCACGGAAACGTCATTATTGGCGCCCAACACCAAATCATTCCCTGCATTCATCTGACTGCCAATGATGGTGACATTTCGCCCACCATCAAGATTGACGCTGCCGTCTTCATCTTTATGGGTGTTGACGGTCAGGTCATCGCCTGCGTCGATGACTGAAGCGACATTGGTACTGTCGTAGCTTTGGCTTTGCGTGGTTTTACTGCGTCCGAACGATCCTTTTTTCTTCTTGTAGTAATAAGAAGAACTTTCGTCCTTGGCCGAAGCGACAAGGATATCCTGTTCTGCATTCAGACTGATGTTCTCATCGGCCTTGATCCGGCTGGCGATGATCCCCAAATCGTTGCCCGCATGAATGGCAATATCTCGCCCTGAGTTCAGTACGGTGGATTGCTGGGTAATATTGTGAGTCTCCTGCGCCCGCTTTTTGCTGCGAGACACAAAATCACTTTCGTTGGCAGCCGACGTCAGAAGTATGTTGTTACCCGCCGTCAAAGCCATGTCGAGCTTGGCATCCAGACGGCTGGCAATGGCTGTTACGTCACGATCAGCAGTGATCGTCAAATCCCGCCCGGACGTCACTTCAGCGCCGTGCTGCGTAATAGTCTGATTGAGGTAACTACCGCCACGAGCATCGGTGCTGCGATTCTGAACCGAGGTGATATTCACATCGCGACCAGCATCAAGCGTCATGTCCCGACCGCTTTGCAGCACGCCGCCGATGTTGTTGATGTCCCGCCCGGCGTTCATCGTCAGATCATTGGCCGCTTCGATCCGTGCAGCGTTGTCCAGGTAGTCGCGGTGCAACAGGTTGCCGCGACCGGCCAGGTCGAAGCCGGTCACGTCGCGCTGGTTGATCACGCTGCCGTTGGTAGCGGTCAGGCTGACATCCTTGCCCGAGATGATGCCGCCGGACTTGTTGATGATGTCGTTGCCGGCCTTGAGCGTCAGGCGTTCACCGGCTTCGATCAGTCCGGTGTTGGTGAGGTTATTGCCAGCCTCGGCCGAAAGGTTATTGGAGGCTCGCAGCGTGCCGGCGTTATCGAGGTTGCCGCCGGCGATCAGAGTGACATCACCGCCCTGAATCAACGCCCCGTTTGGCGCCAAACGATTATTCGCCTGCGCCAGATACAGCACGGGCACCAGCACTTTTTCGCCGTTCACTTCGTGCTCTTCGAGCCAGACGATGTCGTGGGTCAACGCCGCCACTTGTTGCGCGGTCAGGGTGACGCCCATCGAGAGGTTGAGCTGATCCTTGCTGGCGATGGCGTTGTTCATCAGGTACTTGAACATCGCCTGGTCGGAGGTTTGACCGTCGATGAAGCGTTGGCCGGTGCGCTCTACGACCGCCTGCTGGATCATCCGTTGTTCGAAGAAGCCGTCGCCCAGGCGCTTGGCGCTGTTGTCCGGGTCGTAGCCGAGTTTTTGCAGCAGGTAATCCGAGCTCTCGAACTTCTTGAGGTCAGTGAGTACCGGGTTGGTTTCGATCAGGTATTTGTGCGGGTTGGAGCGCACGCTGGTATCGGGCAGGCCCTGTACTCGAGGCACATTGAAAGAAACGTTGCCACGATTGGGCAGTTGCACGCCGACTGGCCCGTCAGTGGCAGTGGTGCCGACGTTGAATTGGGCGGTTTTGTCGTTGAGGTTCACCGATGCGCCACTGGCAAGCGCCAGATCGCGCTTTTTCACCGAGACCGGGTCATTGGCGTCGAACTGGAAGTCGGCCGCCTGACGGACCGGCATGCCGTCCGAACGTTGGGCGGTGGTGCCGGAAATGGAGCCGACGGTCCATGTCGGGGCTGGCGCAGTGACTTGTTCGCTACCACCTTTTCCGCTGAGTCGGAACATGCCGTTGTCACCCACCGGCAGACTGAAGCCGGGTAATGTCAGCGGGTTGACCTGTTGTTGGGCCAGGTCGGGTGGTAACTGGCTGTTAAGGCTGATAATTACAGGTTTTCCCACTCCGCTAGCGCTAGTCGAGGCACTTCGCGGCGTTGTTGATAGGCCTGTGGAGAATGGGCGCTCCACGCCGTTGGTGATTTTATTTGTTGCCGAAATGGATATGTTGCCGCCGGCCTGGATGATCGCGGGCACCAAGTTGTCAGACGAGGTAGATGAGACAACTATTTGATCGAACGGGGTAGAGCCTTTTATGAAACCAGGCAACTCCATCCGAGTGCCGGTCGAATATTGAGAGTCTGTAAACTTTATTTCTGTACGGACCCTTTCCGTCAGCATGCCAAGTTTTATTACTACAGGACCGAACCGTTGATAATATTCGGTTTCAAAGGGCTTAGCACCATCCCGACCTACTTGTGTATAGGTAGTCGACTCGACGCCTGAAGCATTCCAAAAATGCATACCTCCATTATAAGCGACATCATTGTATATATTGTATTTTACAAGCTCAGCCATATTGCTATAAGTAGGTCTATCGTATGAAAAATACTCCCTACTAACATAATCACCTAAAGCAGAGCCCGAATTTTCAAAACCGCTCACAGAAATATCTATATTACCCGCTGCAGCAACTGTTGAATTTGAGTTTAGAAACGAGCCGCCTTTAACAGTCAAGTTCCCAGATGAGCTCAACGAAGCAGCATTTGAAGCGCTATCTCCCGAGACCGACACTCGATACTTCTTTTCATATACGTAATACGAGGCGGGCTGCCGGTCGTTGACATAAGTAGGAAGCGAATCACAGCTATAGCACCCAAACCCTATCGCCGAAGAGTACAACTCAGCATCGGTCTTAAACCCCCCACGCTTATTAATAATCGAATCCGCATTTATGGAGAAATCCCGCCCACTCTCTATGCTTCCGGAATCATTTTCAACCAACCCCGATCGCTCACCTAGTTCATTGAGCGCAACATCAATATTACCCAAGCTATAAACATCAGACTTGCGATTAGTAAAACCACCTACTCGCAACTTCATATCCGCCCCACTGAACAAAAACCCACCCTGATCGTTCAGCAGCGAAGCAGCAGTCAGTGTCAACGACGCTCCACCGGCAAGCGTGCCGTAGTTATTAACAGTACCTGCATTCATAGCGAGGTTATTGGCCGCAGTAAGCCGGCCATAATTGCTCACGACCGCCAAACCACCCCGCGCGCCAACGGCCGTGTTGCCGCCAGCCGCGATACTCCCGGCGCTGCCAATGTTGAGGGTGGAAGCATCCAGTTGCATGTCACCCAGGCTGCTCACTCGGCCATTGCCGCCGTATGCGCCACCGATCTGGAAGTCCATGCTGCCATCACTGGCGATCAAACCATCGTTTGTCCAGTTACCGCCGCGCGCCAGCAACTGATTCGAAGCGAGCAATTGCCCGCTCGCGGTCTGGACGAAATTACCGACGTTGACCGTCAGGTGCCCGGCCTGAATCACGCTGTTGTTGGTCCAACTGTCGGCGTTAAGCGTCAAGCCGCCACGGGTCACCAGTGAGCCGCCGGCGTTCATGACGTTGGCCGTCGAGATGCCGAACTCACCTAGGCCGACATGCGTCACCGTACCGCCGGCATTGAGGAAGCTTGGTGCGGCGAGGGTGAAATCGGTGTTGGCGGTTTCCACCAGACCGTTGCGGTTATCGAACTGGCTGCCGATCTGGAAATCGGTTTTGCCGCCTGCGCCCAGCGCGCGCAGTTTGCCGCCCTGGTTATCGAGATTAGCGGCGCGAATCCCCAGAGTGCTTGCGCTTTCGATCAGGCCGCTACGGTTTGTAAGGTTGCCGTTAACGCCCAACTCGATGGCGCTGCCGCTGACCTGTCCGGCGTTGTTGTTCATCGAACCGGCGTCGACTTTCACCAAGCCTTTGGCATAGACCCCGCCGCCGCTGTTATCAAGTGCATTGCCGCCGGCATTCAGCAGAATGTTGCCGCTGTTGGCGGCGATACGCCCGCCGTCGCTGTAGATACCACCGAGTGCGCGCAGGTCGAGGCGGCTGCCTTCGATCTTGCCGCCCTGGCCGTTGCGCAACACGCCGGTCAGGCGGGTCTGCAGCAAACCCTTGAGGCTCGACAGCACACCGCCACGGCTTTCGAGGCTGGCGGCGGTGAGGGTCAGATCGCCGTTCTGGGCGATGATCTTGCCGCCCTGGTTGTCGATGGCGCCGCTGCCCGCATTCACGGTCAGTGCAGTCATGCTTTGCACGGCACCTTTGCCGTTATTCAGCGCGGCAGCGGTGAGGTTCACCCCGGCATCGCGGCTGGAGATCAGGCCATCGGTATTGTTGTACAGCGTGCCGCCAGCGGTGAGATCCAGTTGGTCTTTGGCCGACACGGTGCCGCTTTGGCTGTTGTTCAGATCACCGCTGGTGAGCAGGCTCAGCAGGGTTCGGCTGATCAATTGTCCGCCGCGGTTGTCGACGCTGGCGGAGCGTTTAATCAGCAGTGGGCCGTTGCTACCAAGCGCACCATTGACGTTGGTCAGGGCACCAAGCAGATCGAGGCTGACGCTGTCATCGCCAACGAGGCTGCCATGGCTGTTGTTCAGTTGTGTGCCGGTGAAGGTCAGGGCTTTTTTCGCGGTGATTCTGCCGCCGCTGTTGTCTAGCGTTGCAGCGCGGACGTCCAGCGTGTCACCGCTCTCGATCAAGCCGCCGGAAGCATTGCTGAGCGCGCCGCCGGTCAGGGTCAGCGTCTGCTTGCCGCCACTGCTGACGGTGCCGTTGCTGTTATCGAGGCTCGCGGCCTTGATGCTCACTTCGCCCTTCGCGCCTACGCCACCGTTGCTGTGGTTGGTCAGCGCACCACTGAGGTCGATGCTGGTGTTGCCGAGCAGGCTGGAAACACTGCCTTGCTGACTGTTGTCGAGATTGCCGCCAGTGATGCTCACGCCATTCCAGCCGGAGAGCAGACCGCTCTGGTTTTTCAGATCCGCCGCAGTAATGGTCAGTTGATCGTTGCTGATCAGGTTGCCGCCACGGTTGTCCAGGCTGCTGCCTTTCAGACTGAAGCTGTTGACGCTGGAAATCTCGCCGTTCTGGTTATTCAGGTCACGCAGGTGGGCAATGCTCAGTAAACCCTTGCTGCTGATCAGGCCGCCCTGGTTATTCAGATCCTGTGCGGTGGCGCCCAGATCGATCGCGACGCCCGCAACACCCACCAGCGTGCCGCCCTGATTATTCAGGCCGGTGCTGTTGAGGTTCAGCTGTTGCGCGGCCTTGATGCTGCCCTTGTTCTGGTTGTTCAGCAGGCCATCGACCTTAACGTCGATATCGCTGTCACTGAGCAAAACACCTTCGCCACTGTTGTCCAGACTCGCCGCGCGAATCTGCAGCGCCGCGGCAGCGATCTTGCCTTTGATCGAGGTCAGCGCGTTGTCGATCTGCAGGGTGAGTTTCTGATTGCTCAGCAGTTGTCCGCCGCTGTTATCCAGCGACTTGGCGAGCAGCTCGAAAGCCTGCTCGCTGGAAATCTCGCCGCCACGGTTGTTCACGTCAGCCAGATTCTTCAACAGCAACTGACCCGGCGCAATGATGACGCCGCCTTGGTTGTTCAAAACGCCGCCGTTCAGATCGACGCTGACATCAGCATTACTGCTGAACAGCTTGCCGCCCTGTTGATCGAGGCCACGAACATTGGCAATCAGTGCGTTGCCCGCACCGATGCTGCCGTTGGTATTGGTCACCTGCCCGGCTGTCACTTGCAGTTGGTCGCCGGCGTAGATCGTTGCCTGACTGTTGTTGAGGTCACCGGTGGTGAGGGTCAGTTTTGTTTTACTGCTGATCGTGCCTTGTTGCTGGTTATCCAGCGCACTGCTGTTGATCGTCAGATCGGAGTCAGTGAGCAGTTTGCCGCCGCGGTTGCGAATGGCGCCGCGAGTATCGACGGTGAGCGCTTTGGCGCTGGAGACGGTGCCGCCATTGTTGTTGAGGCTATCGGCGTTGATCGCCAGAGCCCCTTCGCTGACGACACTGCCCTGCACGTTGTTCAGGTCCGCAGAGAGGTTGATTGCGAGATCTTTCTGGCCGGTCAGACGTCCGCTGTTTTCCAGGGTCTTGCCCGTCAGGGTCAGGCCGCTGTCACCGGACAGCAGCCCCTTGTTGCGGTTGATGACTTCATTAACAGTCAGCGCCAGATTGCCGCCGGCGAGCATGTAGCCGCTGTCGCTGTTGTCGAGCCAGGCGCCGATGAGGCTCACATCAGCCTTGCTCGACAGTTCGCCGCTGCGGTTGTCGACGCGGTCGACGGTGAGGTTCAGCGCTTTTGTCGCGCCCACCAGACCTTCCTGACGATTATCCAGAGACGCCGCTTTGAGCGTCAGGCCGTTGTCGGCAATGACCACGCCGTCCTGATTATCGAACAGACCGGTGACGCTGAAGTCAACGTCGCCGCGACCACGGATTTCGCCATGGGTATTGTCCAGGCTGGCGCTGCGCGCTTCGATGCCCGCTGAGGCGATCACGCCTTTAATGTTGCTCAGGGCACGGTCAACAATCAGCGTGAGCTTTTCGTTGCTCAGCAGTTTGCCGCCGTCGTTGTTCAGGCTTTGAGCATTGAGGCTCCAGGCCTTGGCGCCGGACATTTCGCCTGCATTGTTGTTCACCTCATTGAGGTTCTTGAACAGCAACTGACCCGGCGCATGAATGTTGCCGCGCTGGTTGTTGAGCAGACCGTTGTGCATGTCCAGGGTCAGGTCGGCGTTGCTGAACAACTCGCCGCCGTCCTGCTCCAGCGAGGTGACCGAGACGTCCAGTTTCTCTTGACTGCCGATGGTCCCGCCCGAGTTGTCCAGGTGAGCGGCGGTGAGCAACAGCGTGCCGTCGGTGGCCAGACTGCCGCCCTGACGGTTGATGAACTCGCCGGTGGTCAGCGTCGAATCTACCTTGGCGCTGATTACGCCGTTGTCACTGTTGTCGAGGCTGGCGCTGGTGAACGTTAGACCTTTTTGCGAGGCGATCAGGCCACCCTGACTCAATACAGCGCCTTTGGTGGTGAGCGCCATTGCCTCGATGCTCGACAACTTGCCCAGACGATTGTCGAGGCTGCCGCCATTGAGGGTCATCTGCCCTTCACTGCTGATCAGGCCTTGCTGGTTGCCCATGGCCTCGTCGAAGGTCAGGCCCAGCGTGTTCTGGCTGACGATGCGCCCGCCGACGTTGCTCAGGCCGATACCGCTGAGGGTGCTCGCGCCCTTGCTGAAGATCAGGCCGTTGGTGGCGTTGATGATCCGCGCGACTTTCAGGCCCAGGGTCGTGTCAGACAGCACCTTGCCGCCGTCTCTGTTGTCCAGGCGTGCGCCGTTGATGGTCAGGTCCAACTGGCTGGACAGTGTGCTGGCGCGGTTATCGATCTGATCGACGTTGACCGTCAGGGTTTTGAGCGAGCCAACGAGGCTGTCCTGACGACTATTAAGCGTTTTACCGGTGAGTTTCAGATTGCCTTCGGCGACCAGTTCGCCGTGTTGTTGATTGAGGGTCTCGATGTTGGCGTCGATATCACCCTTGGCGGAAATCCGTCCGCTATCGTTGGTCACTTCCTTGGCTTTGAGGCTCATCAGTCCCGTCGACGTCAGCAGGCCACCATTGCGGTTGTCCAGTTCGTTGATCAACAACTTCGCCGCCTGATCGGCACGAATCGTACCGCCGCGGTTGTCGGTGTTGTTGCTGCTGACGGCCAGGGTATTGAGGCTGGAAATTTTCCCGGTGCGGTTATCCAGACGCGTGGCCTGCACGTCCATCGCGCCGTTGGCCTGGATCAGGCCCTTGTTCTGGTTATTCAAGCGATCACTGACGCGGGTGGTCAACGTGCCTTCACTGGTCAACTGGCCTTGCTGGTTGTTGTCGAGTTGTTGCGCTCGCACGGTCAGATTCTGCTTTGCGCCGATCCTGCCGGTGCTGTTGTTGATCGCGCCGAGGGCTGTGATGTCGAGCAAACGGCCGGCGGTCATCAGGCCAGCGACGTTATCCAGCGACGTGACGGTCAGAACAATGTCGCTCTGACTGCTCAGCTCACCGTTGCTGTTGATGAGTCGGCCGACGTTCGCCGTAATCTTTGCGTTGCTGTTGATCACACCGTTGTTGTTCAGCACCTGAGTGGCATTCAGGATCAGCGTGGTATTGCTCAGGACCTTGCCTGCATTGCGGTTATCCAGCGTTGCGGCAGTGATCGCGGTGGTTTGCCCGCTAAGGGTGCCACCCTGGTTGCTCAGGGTTTGCGAGGTGTTGACCATCAGGTTGCGGCTGGCGATCAGGCTTTTGCCGGTGTTGTCGAGGTTCTGCGCGCTCAGGCTCAGATCACCGCTGGCGTTGCGGCTGCCATCGGCATTGACGCCCGCTACGATGGCACCGGCGTTGCTCAGTTGCCCGCCGGCGCTGAGGTTGATGCTGTCGCGTGCGGCGAGGGTCTGGCGGTTAGTCAGGTTACCTTGGGTCTGCACGTTCGCGCTGGTGCCGGCGTAGACCGGTCCGCGAGCATCGAGGCTGGCAGCCTTGACGTTGACTGCCCCGGTCGCCGAGGTATCAACCAGACTCAGATGACCATTGGCATCGAGCTGAATATCACCACCGCTGGCGATCAGTTTGCCGTCGAGTTTCACCCCGACCCCAGCCTCGGTGCCGACCAGTTTGATCGCCCCGGCGTACATGCCGCCCAGCGCCGAGGAGTCGATCGCCAACTGCGGCTTGGCGCTGCCATCATCGGCACGGGCCGTGGCATTCAAGGTTTGCGCGTTGACGTCGTTGCGCCCGGCGACGATGGTCAGGTTCTGTGCCTGAAGTTGCGCGTTGATCTTGGCGCTACGGGTGATGATTTCGAACCGGTCGACGTTGGTAGCATTGAGGCCTGAGCCTTCGATGGCCACAGAACCCTGATCGACCTGAAAGCGATCCAGCCGACCGTTGTCGAGCACCGGTTTGCCGGTGGTCAGCGTCACACGCGGCGAATTGATAAAACCGCAGCCGTTGCAAGTGATGCCGTAGGGGTTGGCGACGATCACTCGCGCCGATTGCCCCGCCACTTCGGTGTAGCCACGCAACTGGCTCGGGTTGCCGCTGATGACTTCGTTGAGAATCGCCTGCGCCGAACCGCTGTTTTTCAGGTTCGGATTGCCGATGATGTGCCCGCCCAATTGCGTGGCGGAAGTCTGCGTGGATCCGTTGTTGAGGATCAGCCCCTGCGCGCCGACGTTGTAGTCGTGAAACTGGTTGTGCGACAGCCCGCTGCCGTTGGGCGTGGCGATGTTGATGATCGGTACGCCGTTGCCAGCGCGATCCAGCGAGGTGTTCGGGTTAGCCACAACGATGCCGTCGGCCTGCGCCCAGATCGGTTGCCAGAACATCACGTTGGCCAACAGAAACGCCAGACCGCGCTTGGGCATACCCAGGAACGATTCACGATTTTTTACGGCAGCAGAAGGCTGGCGAGCAAAAAAGGCGTACTGGCGAACGTCCATGTTTGAAGTCTCATTACAGCAGGCAGGAATACGGGATCGACAACAGGCGCAGTACTCTCCAACAGGCACACACCTCTGTGCCGATCACAGTAAATAGTGTGCAAAGAAGAATTGATGGCCAAGCGCCATCATATTGGCAGCGCGATATTAGATGGCCACTATTTTGGCGTCAATTAATAGATGCGCCGACAAGCTGTTACGATGAATGGCGCCGGTTAAGCGGACGCTTACCCAGCAGGCAACCCGCTGCACGACCAGCCCTCCCACCGCAATAATCTGTAAACTCCCCCCTCTTTAGCCGCCCATCTTTCACCCGCGGCCATCACCTCTTTATCTGTAGCGGAGTCCACCTTGCGTTTGTTTCACACCTCCGACTGGCACCTTGGGCAAAACCTGCACGGCCAGGAGCGCGATTTCGAGCATGCGTGCTTTCTCGAATGGCTGCTGCGCCAACTGAAACTGGCGCAGCCGGATGTGCTGTTGATTGCCGGGGACATCTTTGACACGGTCAATCCGCCGGTCAAAGCCCAGGAACGCCTCTACGATTTCATCGTCAGCGCCCACGAGCAGCAGCCGTTGCTGACCATCGTGATGATCGCCGGCAACCACGACTCCGGCTCGCGGATCGAACTGCCCGCACCGTTGATGCGGCGTTTGCGTACCCATGCGCTGGGTCGGGTGTTGTGGCTGGATGACGGCCAGCTCGATGCCGAACGTCTGCTGCTGCCACTGCCCAATGCCCAAGGCGAAATCGCCGCGTGGTGCCTGGCGCTGCCGTTCCTGCGTCCGGCCGAGGTGACTGGCGCGCATCTGGGTGACAACTACCTACGCGGTATCGGCCAGGTTCACGAATGGCTGATCGAAGCCGCCAATGCCAAGCGCAAGCCGGGTCAGGCCCTGGTCGCAATCAGCCATGCGCACATGGCCGGCGGTTCGGTGTCGGAAGATTCCGAGCGCAGCCTGATCATCGGTAATGCCGAAGCCCTGCCCGCCAGCCTGTTCGGGCCGAGTATCAGCTATGTCGCCCTCGGCCATTTGCACAAGCCGCAGAAGGTCAACGGTGAGGAACGCATCCGCTACAGCGGCTCGCCGATTCCGTTGTCGTTCTCGGAGATCGGCTATCAGCACCAGATTCTCGACATCACCCTCGACGGCGAAACCCTGGTCAGCGTCGAGCCGAAACTGATCCCGCGCGCGGTCAACCTGCAACGCATCGGCCCGGCGCCGCTGGCAGAGATTCTGCTGCAACTGGCGGACCTGCCGAACATCGATCTGCTCGCCGAAACCCAGCGTCAGCCGTGGCTTGAAGTCCGCGTGACTCTCGACGAGCCGCAGCCAGACCTGCGCCACCAAGTGGAAAGCGCCCTGCAAGGCAAAGCCGTGCGCCTGGTGCGGATCGCCGCCGAGTACGCCGGCAACCGTGGCGCTGACGGCGCGGAAGAAGGCACGGCGCTGATCGAACTCGATCAACTTACCCCGCAGGAATTGTTCAGCCGCGCCTGGCTCGACAACTACGGCAACGAGGTGGATGAGCAGACGCTCAAGGACTTCGCCGAACTGCTGCAAGACGTGCAAATGGAGGGCGAGCAGCCATGAAGATTCTCGCCATTCGCTTGAAGAACCTGGCCTCGCTGGCCGGCCCCTTCGAGATCGACTTCACCGCTGAACCCCTGGCCAGTGCCGGTCTGTTCGCAATCACCGGGCCGACCGGCGCCGGCAAAAGTACCCTGCTCGATGCCTTGTGCCTGGCGCTGTTCGGCGCCGTGCCGCGCTTGAACAACACCGGCCGTGACGCCAAAGTCCCGGATGCCGACGGCGAAATTGCCACCGGTGACCCGCGCACTCTGCTGCGCCGTGGCACCGGCGAAGGTTACGCCGAGGTGGATTTCGTCGGTGTCGATGGCCGTCGTTACCGCGCGCGCTGGGAAGCCAATCGTGCGCGGGAAAAGGCTGGCGGCAAGTTACAAGCCAGTCGGCAAAGCCTGCGCGATATCGATCAGGATCAACTGCTCGCCAGCCAGAAAGGCGAATACAAGACTCAACTGGAAGCCGCGCTGGGCCTGAACTTCGAACAGTTCACCCGCGCCGTGCTGTTGGCGCAGAGCGAGTTCAGTGCGTTCCTCAAGGCTGACGACAACGACCGCAGCGAACTGCTGGAAAAACTCACCGACACCGCGCTCTACACCCGACTCGGCCGCCGCGCGTTCGACAAGACCAAAGAGGCCCGCGAAGCGCACAAGCTGCTGCAGGATCAGGCCACCGGCGTCACGCCGCTGCCGCCCGAAGCCCGGGCTGAACTGGATGAGCGTTTCAACGCCGCCCAGCAGCAATTGAAGTTGCAGCAAGCGCAACTCAAGCAACTGGAGCAGCAGCACAGTTGGCTCAAGGAACTGCGCCAATTACAGGACAAGCAACAAGCGGCTGCCGAGCAATTGCAGAGTGCACAGCAACAGTGGGAAGCTCTGGCCAGCGAACGCCTGAAGCTGACGCGCCTGGAACAACTCGCGCCGCAACGTCACCAGTTCGCGCGCAAGTCTGAACTCGACGCGCAACTGACGCCGCTGGCGGACCAGATTGCCGCGCACACCCAGAAACAAGGCGAACTCGGCGAACGCCAGACGCAACTGGAACAATCGCTCGATACGGCGAAAGTCGCCCTGAGCGAAGCGCAGCAGCGACACAGCGAAAGTGCGCCGTTGTTGCGTCAGGCTTTCGAAGAGCAAAGCACCCTTGCTCGCCTCGCCAAGGACACCGCCCTCAGCGCAGAGGCCCGACAGTCTGCCGAACAGGCGTGCACACAAGGCCAGAGCGCCATTCAAGCGTTGCAGGCGAAACAGGCCGAAGTCGCTGAACGCCTGCAGAAAATCGCCGCCGAGCTGGAACAGAGCGCCGAGCTGGCGCCGTTGAGTGATGCGTGGAATGCCTACCGCGATCGCCTGCAACAGTTGATGCTGATCGGCAACCGCTTGAACAAGGGCCAGTCTGAACTGGCCAGCCTCGAACAAACCGCCAGCCGCAGCGCCGAAGAACTGACGTCGCAGAAGCAGCAACTGGAAGTGCTGTTCCAAGAGGCCGGCGCCGAACCCGATGCCGTCGCCGAGCAGATCGGTATCCTCGGTAATCTGTTACAGGACAACCGCAAACAACTGCGTGCCATTGAAGACCTGTCGCGCCTCTGGGCCACCCGCCAGGATCTGGACAAGCGCGGCGCCGAGCTGCAACAGCGCCAGCTCAAGGCCCAACAGGAACGCGAGCGCCTGACCCAGGACGGGGTCAAGACCAAAGCTGAACTGACTGTCGCCGAGCAAACCCTCAACGTCACCCGCGAACTGCTCGAACGCCAGCGTCTGGCCCGTAGCGCCAGTGTCGAAGAGCTGCGCGCGCAGTTGCAGGACGATCAGCCGTGCCCGGTGTGCGGCAGCAACGAGCATCCGTATCACCAGCCCGAAGCGTTGCTGCAAAGCCTCGGCAAACACGATGAAAGCGAACAGGCCAACGCACAGCAGGTGGTCGATCAGCTCAAGGAAAAACTGACGGAGTTGCGCGCCGAAGTCGGCGGGGTCATTGCTCAGCAAAAGGAACTGCTGCAGCAACAGGAACAACTGGCCGACCAGCAACATGCCCTCGCGCCGAGCCTCGACGCTCATCCGCAAGCGGCGCAGTTGATGAACCAAGACGCCGACAAACGCGACGCCTGGCTCAACCGGCAAAACGAGCAGTTGAACCAAAGCATCGCGCAGGACGAACAACGTCAAAGCGACCTGCTCGCCCTGCAACAGGACGCCGCGCGCCTGACTCAGCAGTTGCGTCAGGCCGAAACCGCGCATCAGCAGGCCGCACAGTTGCTGAATAACCAGCAGCGAGAACTGGGCAGCGACCGTCAGCGCCTTGACGAAGAGTTGTCGGCGTTCAGCCATTTGTTGCCGGCAGACACCCTTGAAGCCTTGCGCCTTGAGCCGGCGGCGACGTTCATGCAACTCGATCGACGAATTGCCGAACGCCTGGCGCAAATCGATCAGCAAAAGGAAGAGCTGGGCGAACAACAACAACGCCAGCAGACGCTGGAAAAAGAACAGGATCGTCAGCAACTGCGCGCCCAGCAATTGCAAACCGCCGAACAGCAGTTCACTGCGCTGGCCGAGCAGCAACAAACCTGCCAGCAAAAACTCGCGCAATTGCTCGGCGAACACCCCAGCGCCGAACAGTGGCAACAGCAACTGGAACAGGCCGTGGAGCAGGCGCGCAACGCCGAAACCGGCACGGCCCGGGAACTGCAGGACGTTCGCACACAACTGGTGCAGACCGCTGCCGAACTCAACGCGCAGCAAGAACGCTTGCAGGCGCTGAACAGTGAACATCAGGATCTGGCCGGCAAGATTGCCGACTGGCGCGCCCGTCACCCCGAACTGGATGACGGCGGGCTCGAAGACCTGCTGCGCGTCGACGATGCGCAACTTTCTGAGCTGCGCCAACGCTTGCAAATCAATGAAAAAGCCATCGAACAGGCCAACGTGCTGTTGCAGGAGCGCAATCAACGTTTGCTCGATCATCAGGCCCAGCACAACGCCCATCTCGATGCCGAACAATTGGCCAGCGCCCTCGCCGACCTGCAAAACCAGTTCAACGTCAGCGAGCAGCAATGCGCCGAATTGCGTGCCGAACAGGCCGAAGACCAGCGCCGACAGAACGCCAATCAGGCCTTGGCGCAGCAGATCGCCGACGCCTATGCCGAATACCAGCGCTGGGCGCGTCTGAGTGCGTTGATCGGCTCGGCCACTGGCGACACTTTCCGCAAGATCGCTCAGGCGTACAACCTCGACCTGTTGGTGCACCACGCCAACGTGCAATTGCGGCAACTGGTCAAACGCTATCGCCTCAAACGCGGCGGCAGCATGCTCGGCCTGCTGGTGATGGACACGGAAATGGGCGACGAACTGCGCTCGGTACATTCGTTGTCCGGCGGTGAGACGTTCCTCGTTTCGTTGGCGCTGGCGTTGGGGCTGGCGTCAATGGCATCGAGCACCTTGAAGATCGAATCGCTGTTTATCGACGAAGGCTTCGGCAGTCTCGATCCGCAATCCCTGCAACTGGCGATGGACGCCCTCGACGGCTTGCAGGCGCAGGGCCGTAAAGTCGCAGTCATTTCCCACGTACAGGAAATGCATGAGCGAATCCCGGTGCAGATTCAGGTACTGCGCCAAGGGAACGGTTTGAGCACGCTGGAGGTGAAATGAACACGCTCTATTCCTTCCGCCGCTGCCCGTATGCGATGCGGGCGCGGATGGCCCTGCGCTATTCGGGCGTGCCGGTGGAGATCGTTGAAGTCAGCCTCAAGGCCAAACCGGCCGAGATGCTGGTGCTCTCGCCCAAGGGCACGGTGCCGGTGCTGGATGCGAATGGCCGGGTGATCGATGAAAGCCTGGAGATCATGCGCTGGGCACTGGCGCACAATGATCCGCAGGATTGGCGGCTGGAGGGTGATTCGAGAATTGCCGAGCTGATCGAAGCCAATGATCAGGTATTCAAGGTTCACTTGAATCGCTACAAGTACGCCGAGCGTTATCCCGAACAGCCGATGGAGGCGTATCGGGCTGAAGGGATGCTGTTCTTGCACACGCTTGATGAGTTGCTCAAGGATCGTGATTACTTGCTGGCGGATCATCCAAGCCTGGCGGATGTGGCGCTGTTTCCATTCGTTCGCCAATTCGCCCATGTTGATCGCGAGTGGTTCGCGCAGACGCCTTACGTGCGGCTGCAAGTGTGGTTGCAGCGCTTTCTCGAATCTGACCTCTTTACCTCGATCATGAGGAAATAAAGCACCCAGGTTCAGGCCAGAGCCTGGCACATCCCGAGTGCCGAGCAATCCACTTCAAAGGGGCCGAGAAAATCGGCCGAGACTTTGATCGGCGGATTGCCTGCCATCAGCCCCAGCGTATTGGCGCGCTCAATGTTGTGCGCGATGTTGTGATTGGCCTCTATGGCCCGGGCCAGCGCGCCAACCGAGCCCTGGCCAATCCCCAGTAATGAAGCACCATTGATCAGGAACGCCAGACCGGCGATGACCCAGAGTCTGTAGCCTTTCATGCTCCGCCCACTCCTGCGAGTTCGGCCTGATCGACCGTCACGTTTTGCGAGCGAAGTTCGAACTGAATGCCGGGATGGGCAACTTGAATCGGTGCGTCGAAGCGGTGTTCCATTTGCGATGTGACGCTGACGACCAGCACCACGGCCAGGTAAAGACCGATGACCAGGTAGGCGCCGCGTTTGGCAGAAGTGATGATTGCGCTGGCCATGGTGTTCTCCGTTGGCATGTTTCAGTGCCAACAGAATCAATCAAAAAAGCTGCAGCCACCACTCAGGGTTTCCCATAGTAACCATCAGCTTCATTGATCATTTAGCCCGTCTATCTCGACGTTGAATAAAACCTATCGTGTTGCAAAACACACACGCACAGAAGCTGCCGAAGGCTGCGATTTCTTGATTTTGCTTTTGAAAAACAAGATCAAGAAATCGCAGCCTTCGGCAGCCCTTGGGCGTGCAGATTTTCAGTGTTGGGCTTTGTGATCCAGGGCGGCGTAGAAATTGGCGCTTTGTTGCAGGTACTTCTGGGTGTAGCTCTGGGTGTGGGATTTTTTGCTGCTGACGTCAGCGTGGGCGCTGGCAGGCAATGCAACAGTGGCAGAGATGGCGGAAGCGGCGATGACAGAGAAGAGATTGAAGTTCATGGCGGTAACCCTCGTATTCGGTTGGCTTGCTTGCCCGGCTGGGCTGTGAAGCAAACTTAACGCTCGACGGTTGCTTGCTTGAAATGCTTTGTAGCATTAGCTGTTATCAGCGCGATTGATACAAAGAGACAGGCCCCGTAAACCGGGGCCTGTGGCTTATTGTCGCGTCAGAAACTTCAGGTCGCTGGGGGCGTCCATTGGCAGTTTCTGCACGGTTTTGCCAAGCAAACCGGTCTTGCCATCGCGCTCGACGACCACAATCTCGTTGCTCTTCTGGTTGGCAATCAGCAGGAATTTGCCCGTTGGGTCGAGGCTGAACTCGCGCGGGTGATCACCTTCCACCGAGCGTCGCTGCAACTCTTTGAGCTGGCCGCTGGCCGGGTCGATAGCGAACACCAGCAACTGATTGGCGGTGCCACGGTTGCTGACATAGAGGAATCTGCCGTCAGCGGACGCGTGCAGCGCGGCGGCGGCCTTGTCGGAAGTCGGCTGCCCGGCCGCCAGGTCGATCATTTGCGTCTGGGTCAGCACACCGTCGTGGTAGTCGAAGACCGCAACCTGCGCGCTCATTTCCATGGTCAGCCAGGCATGCTTGCCGTCAGCACTGAACAACAGGTGACGCGGGCCGCTGCCGGCCGGCAACGATACCGAAGCGGTTTTCGCCGCAGTCAGCGGCAGCTCCGGATTGCCTTTCGGGTCGAATTGGTAAATGAAGATTTTGTCCGCGCCCAGGTCATTGGAGAACACATAGCGACCGTCCGGCGAGGACACCGTCGAATGCACGTGGTTGGACGCCTGACGCTCGGGATTGACCCGGCTCGCCGGGTGGCCGCTCATCTGCACCACTGGTTTGAGCTTGCCGTCGCTGTCGACGGGCAACACCGCCAGTGTGCCTCCCGGATCTTCGACCACCGAATAGTTGCTGACAAACAGGTGGCTGGCGTCACCGCTGAGGCTCGAATGGGTGGGCTCGTTGCCCAGACTTTGCACCTGATTGATCAGGCTCAGCGCTTGGGTCTTTGGATCAATCGCGTAGCTGCTGACGCGGCCGATTGAATCCTTCTGGCCGGGGCCGTTTTCGTTGACCACGAACAGACGTTTCTGGTCTTTGGAAACGGTCAGCCACGAAGGGTTTTCGCTGTTGACCACTTGCAGCGGCCTGGCATCGATCTGGCCTGTGGCGCTGTCGAAATTCATTCGATAGATGCCTTGGCTGGAGCCCGCCGTGTAGGAACCGACCAGCAACTGGAAGCTTTCGGCAGAGGCCGTGGAAAGGCCCATCGCGCCGACGCTGCCAGCCATCAACAGAGGCCAGAACTTACGCATTTTCATCAGTTTCATCCTCGTCGTCGCTACTGCTGATGACGTCGCCGAGGCAGACCAGGCGATGTTCGCCGGTTGTCTTGGTGTCGCTGGCAAAACCAATGATCAGCCAGCTCTGCAGGTCTTCGTCAAACGTTGCCGCTTCAACCTGCGCCGGCGTGAATTCCCAATGCTTGGCCGCTCGGCCATCGATGCACTCGATGTGCAGGTTATCGTCTTCATCGAGGGCGAATTCGAAGGCATGCAAGCCGTCGATTTCGACCATATCGCAGTGTTCGAGGGCGTTGAGAAGGGTTTGGGCAGTCATGGCAAACAGTCTTTCTAGGGGGGAAAGCGCCAATGATAGCTGATTGTCGCAGCAGAACCTTGTGGGAGCGGGCTTGCTCGCGAACGCGGCGTGTCAGTCTACACACATGTTTCTGATAGACCGCATTCGCAAGCAAGCCTGCTCTCACAGGGGATTGGGGGTGGGTTTAGAGGGCGTCGCGCGATGGCTTACCGTCAACCAGGCGCTGGATACGCAGCGGATTGGCGTTTTTCAGCGGCTCGGGCAGCAAGCTGTCCGGATAATTCTGGAAGCACACCGGGCGCAGGAAGCGATCAATCGCGAGCGTGCCGACCGAGGTACCGCGCGCATCGGACGTGGCCGGATACGGCCCGCCGTGCACCATCGAATCACACACCTCGACACCGGTCGGATACCCATTGAGCAGGATTCGCCCGACCTTCTGTTCCAGTAGCGGCGTCAGTTCGGGGAAGTGCTCGAAGTCAGCAGGTTCACCAATGATCGTCGCCGTGAGTTGCCCGTGAAGACCGTTCAACGCCAAGCCGAGCTGCGCTTGATCGGCCACTTCAACAATCACCGTGGTCGGGCCGAACACTTCTTCCTGCAACACTTCGTCGCCGTTGATCAACAGGCTGGCATCAGCCTTGAACAATTGCGGCTGCGCTTGAGTGCCCTGCTGTGGATTACCGGCCAGATGCTCGATGCCAGGATGTGCCAAGAGCTTGTGCAAGCCTTTGCCATAGCTGCCAAGGGTACCGGCGTTGAGCATGGTTTGCGCCGGTTGATCGCCGATCAGCCCCGCGACCTGCTGCACAAAGGCAGTGAATGGCGCCGAGCGAATACCGATCACCAGACCCGGGTTGGTGCAGAACTGACCGCAGCCCTGCACCACCGACGCGGTGAGGTCACGCGCCACGCTCTCCGAGCGTGCCGCCAGTGCCTGCGGCAAGACGATCACCGGGTTGATGCTCGACATCTCGGCGAACACCGGGATCGGCTGCGGGCGTGCGGCGGCCATGTCGCACAGCGCACGACCGCCCTTGAGCGAACCGGTGAAGCCCACCGCCTGAATCGCCGGATGCTTGACCAGCCATTCGCCAACGCCACCCCCGTAGATCATGTTGAATACGCCGGCCGGCATGGCGGTTTTTTCCGCCGCCCGAATCAGCGCGTCGGCCACCCGCTCAGCGGTGGCCATGTGGCCGCTGTGGGCCTTGAACACCACGGGGCAACCGGCGGCCAGAGCCGAAGCGGTGTCGCCGCCGGCCGTGGAAAACGCCAACGGAAAATTGCTCGCACCGAACACCGCCACCGGGCCGAGGCCAATGCGGTACTGACGCAGATCCGGGCGCGGCATTGGCTGGCGTTCCGGCAGCGGCAGGTCGATCCGCGCCCCATAGAAATCGCCACGGCGCAGCACTTTGGCGAACAGGCGCATCTGCCCGCTGGTGCGTGCGCGCTCACCTTGAATCCGCCCGGCCGGCAACGCGGTTTCGCGGCAAACCACGGCGACGAAATCATCACCGAGGGCGTCGAGTTCATCGGCAATGGCATCGAGAAACTGCGCCCGGCGTTCAGCGCTGAGGCTGCGATAAGCAGGGTACGCGGCAGCGGCGGCTTTGGCGGCGGCGTCGACTTCCTGCTCGGTGGCCTGAATGAAATCGTGGGGCAGTTGTTCGCCACTGCTGGCGTCAACGCTGTGCAGTTTGACGTTACCGGCCGCGCTACGCTGACCGCCGATGTAGTTGTGACCGAGAATCTGAGTCATGGGATCTCCTTAAAGGGTGCCGATGCTGTCCGGTTCAAATGCTGCTGCGACCGGTGTGATGCCATTGATCAGCGGTGCGCCGAATTCGGCCTGGCTGATCTCGAACACGTCGCCCGGCTGCGTGCGAATGCCATCGGCGAACGACAGGGTCGCGGTGCCGAAGAAGTGAATGTGTACGTCGCCCGGACGCAAGAACTGGCTGTATTTGAAGTGGTGGTATTCGAGGTTGGCCAGGCTGTGGCACATATTGGCCTCGCCGCTGAGGAATTCGTTTTGCCACAACACTTCGCCGTCACGCAGGATGCAAGTGGTGCCTGCCAAGTGTTGGGGTAGTTCACCGACGCGAAGTTCCGGACCATAACTGCAACTGCGTAATTTCGAGTGCGCCAGATACAAGTAATTCTTGCGTTCCATGACGTGGTCGGAGAACTCGTTGCCCACCGCGAAACCGAGGCGATAGGGTTTGCCGTCAGGACCGATGATGTACAGACCGGCCATTTCCGGTTCCTCGCCGGCATCCTCGGCAAACGGCGGCAACGGGAATGGCTGGCCCGGGCGCACGACGATACTGCCGTCACCTTTGTAAAACCATTCCGGCTGTACACCGGCCTGCCCTGCCGCCGGCTTGCCGCCCTCAACGCCCCATTTGAAGATACGCATGGTGTCGGTCATGGCGGCTTCGTCGCCCGCCTGTTGATGCATCTTGTCGCGGGCCGAAGCGCTGCCCAGATGTGTCAGGCCGGTGCCGCTGACCAGCATGTGGGCCGGATCCGGGTGATCGAGTGGCGGCAGGATGCGCAGCTCGTTGAGCAACTGCGCATAGTCATGACTGATACCCAGGCCAAGGGTTTGCACTTGCTGCTCCAGCGTGCCGCCGGCTTCGATGGCCGCCAGCGCCAGATCGCGCACGGTGCGGGTATCCTGCACTTCGCGCACCACGCCTTTGTCGACGACACCGACGCGGCGCTCGCCGTTACTCAATTCGAATTGCACCAGATGCATGTTCTTCTCCTTTTAGAGCACAAATGTTGAAAACCACGCCGAACCACTGTGAGAGCGGGCTTGCTCGCTCCCACATGGGTTCTGTGCTGTTCTTTAGATTCAGGTTCGGGTAGCGCCGCGTGCGCTGGCGGCGAACTGGTCAACGGGCAGTACGTGTTTGCGCTCAAGCACTCGATACACAACACCGGTCAGGACCAACCCGAACATCATCACCCCCGAGAGGAAATACAGGCCCGACGCCAGATTCCCGGTGTATTCCTTCAACGCGCCGATCACGAACGGCCCGATGTAACCGCCAAGATTGCCCACCGAGTTGATCAACGCGATCCCTGCCGCTGCACTCGCGCCGGCAAAGAAGCGCCCCGGCAAGGTCCAGAACACCGCCGTGCAGGAAAACAGCGCAAACGCCACCAGACACAGCGCGGCCAACTGCGCCACTGGCATCGACAGCCAGGCACTGAGAAAAAGACCTATCGCGCCCAGCACATAAAGCACTGCCAGATGGCCGTAGCGATCATTCAAACGGTCTGAACTGCGCGGCACGATCAGCAAACCGATGATCCCGAAGATGTACGGCACCGATGACACGAAACCGGTCACCAGATCAGTGCCGCCAAATTGTTTGATCAGCGTCGGCAGCCACAAGCCGAGGCCATAAATGCTCAAGGTCACCGGCAGATAGAACAGCGCCAGCAGCAAGACGCGTTTGTCTTTGAGCGCATGCAGCGGATTGCCGTGACGGGTCTGGCCGTATTCCTCCAGATCTTTTTTCAGCTCACGGGTCAGCCAGTCCTTCTCGGCCTGATCCATCCACTTCACTCGCTCCGGGCCATCCGGCAACCAGCGCAGCACCGGCCAGGTCAGCAGGATCGCCGGGGTGCCGATGACGATGAACAGCCACTGCCAGCCGTGCAGCCCGAGGACGCCGTCCATCCCCAGCAGGCCGCCGGAGACGGGGCCGGTGATCAGCATCGCGATGGGCTGCGAAAGAATGAACAGGCCAAGAATCTTGCCGCGATGGCGCACCGGGAACCATTGGGTGATGTAGTACAGAACGCCGGGAAAGAACCCCGCTTCTGCCGCACCGAGCAGAAAGCGCATGACATAGAAACTGTGTGGGCCCTGGACGAACGCCATGCCGATAGTGATGGCGCCCCAGGTGATCATGATCCGCGCGAACCAGCGCCGCGCGCCGAAACGCTCAAGCATCAGGTTGCTGGGGATTTCCAGCAGAAAGTAGCCGATGAAGAACAGCCCAGCACCGAGGCCATAAGCCGCATCACCGATGCCGATGTCGGCTCCCATGTGCAGTTTGGCGAAGCCGACGGCGGAGCGATCCACATAGGCAATCAGGTACAGCAGGATCAGGAAGGGGATCAGTTTCAGCGTGATGCGGCGAATAAGCCGCAGTTCCTGGCTCATGGGATCGGTCTCCGATTGTTGTTTTTATAGAACCTCGGGGGACGCCTCTCACGAAAAACCGCCAGGGCCATCCCTCCGTCGAAAACGACTATATAGTAATACTAATTACCCAACAACCACTTCCAAACCGCCTAAATTGCGCTTATGTTAAGCCTCAGCTCGAACACTATAGTCATACAATAAGAGAATCGATCATGTCTGATAAGAAACCCACCCTGCGCTCGGCCCAATGGTTTGGCACGGCCGACAAGAACGGCTTCATGTACCGCAGCTGGATGAAGAATCAGGGCATCGCCGACCACCAGTTTCATGGCAAGCCGATCATCGGCATCTGCAATACCTGGTCGGAACTGACCCCGTGCAACGCGCATTTCCGCCAGATCGCGGAGCACGTCAAACGCGGGGTGATCGAGGCCGGTGGTTTCCCGGTGGAATTCCCGGTGTTCTCCAACGGCGAATCGAACTTGCGTCCCACCGCCATGCTGACGCGCAACCTGGCGAGCATGGACGTCGAAGAAGCCATTCGTGGCAACCCGATTGACGGCGTGGTGTTGCTGACCGGTTGCGACAAAACCACTCCGGCGCTGCTGATGGGCGCGGCCAGTTGCGATGTGCCGGCCATCGTTGTCACCGGCGGGCCGATGCTCAACGGCAAGCACAAAGGCAAGGACATCGGCTCGGGCACCGTGGTCTGGCAGCTCAGCGAGCAGGTCAAGGCCGGCACCATCACCCTGGACGATTTCCTCGCAGCCGAGGGCGGCATGTCGCGTTCGGCGGGCACCTGCAACACCATGGGCACCGCATCGACCATGGCTTGCATGGCTGAAGCACTGGGCACTTCCTTACCGCACAACGCGGCCATCCCGGCGGTGGATGCGCGGCGGTACGTGTTGGCGCACATGTCCGGCATGCGCGCTGTGGAAATGGTGCGTGAAGATTTGAAACTGTCGAAGATCCTGACCAAGGAAGCCTTCGAAAACGCGATTCGCGTCAACGCCGCTATCGGCGGTTCGACCAACGCCGTGATCCATTTGAAAGCCATCGCCGGACGCATCGGCGTCGAACTGGAACTGGACGACTGGACGCGCATCGGTCGCGGCATGCCGACCATCGTCGACCTGCAACCTTCCGGGCGTTTTCTGATGGAAGAGTTCTATTACGCCGGGGGATTGCCAGCGGTGCTGCGCCGTCTCGGTGAGGCCAATCTGATCCCCCATCCGAACGCGCTGACAGTCAACGGCAAGTCCATTGGCGAGAACACCAAAGACGCGCCGATCTACGGCGAAGACGAGGTCATTCGCACCCTCGACAATCCGATCCGTGCTGACGGCGGCATCTGCGTACTGCGCGGCAATCTGGCACCTCTTGGTGCCGTGCTCAAACCGTCCGCCGCCACGCCAGCGTTGATGCAGCATCGCGGCCGTGCCGTGGTGTTCGAGAACTTCGACATGTACAAGGCGCGGATCAACGACCCAGAACTGGATGTTGATGCCAACTCGATTCTGGTGATGAAAAACTGCGGGCCGAAGGGTTATCCGGGCATGGCTGAAGTCGGCAACATGGGCCTGCCGGCCAAGCTGCTGGCCGAGGGTGTGACGGACATGGTGCGCATCTCTGACGCACGGATGAGCGGCACCGCTTACGGCACGGTGGTTTTGCACGTTGCCCCGGAAGCCGCCGCCGGCGGGCCCCTGGCCACAGTGAAAGAAGGCGACTGGATCGAACTCGACTGCGCCACCGGGCGTCTGCACCTGGACATTCCGGACGCCGAACTGGCCGCGCGCATGGCTGACCTGCAACCGCCGCAGCAATTATTGGTGGGCGGTTATCGTCAGCTGTACATCGACCATGTGCTGCAGGCGGATCAGGGCTGCGATTTCGACTTCCTGGTCGGCTGCCGTGGAGCTGAAGTGCCGCGCCATTCCCATTAAAAACAAACAATCGCAGCCTTCGCCAGCGCCTGCATTGGAATGCATCCCCCTGTGGGAGCGGGCTTTCTTGAGCAAGCCCGCTCCCACATTTGATTGTCTGTCTGCCTCACGTTTGTGTCGTGCCTGCTATGATGCGCGGCATCTTAATCGCTCAGGATCGCGCCACTCCCCATGGATTACCGCAAACCTTCCGACCGCAAAAGCATGCACTCGCGCATCGTCCAGGAATTGGGCATGCAGATCGTCTCCGGACGCTTCCTGCCCGACGACAAACTGCCCGCCGAAGCCTTGCTCTGCGAGGAGTACGCGGTCAGTCGACCGGTGTTGCGCGAAGCCACGCGGGTGTTGGTGGCAAAAGGTCTGGTGTACTCCAGACCGCGCGTGGGCACGGTGGTCAAGGCGCGCCGCGAATGGCACATGCTCGACCCGGACGTGCTGCACTGGCTGATGCAAAGCAGCCCGCAGAATGAATTTTTCAATGTCCTGACCAGCGTGCGCAGCATCATCGAACCGGCCGCCGCCGCCCTCGCCGCCCAGCATGCGACCGACGCTGAGATCACCGCCATCGGCGAGGCTTACCAGCGCATGGAGGCTGCGTCGACACCGCAAGCCCTGTTGCAACCGGACCTGGATTTCCACAGCAGGATTGCCGATGCGACTCACAATGATTTGCTGGCAAATCTGTGCAACATGCTCTCGGTGGCGATTGCCGAGGCGTTGAAGCATTCGAATCAACGGCCGAACCTGCATGAATTGGCGTTGCCACGGCACAAGGCGATTCTCACCGCGATCGAGAACCGTGATGCCTTGGGTGCAAGGCATGCGACGTTGGTGCAACTGGATGATGCACGCAGTGCGCTGAGCGTAGTGCTTGGTACCGAACGCTCCTGAACACTGAAGATCGCCCGCTCCCACAGGGGGTTAGTGTGAATATCGAGATATAAAAAAAGCCGCAACCCGAAGGTTGCGGCTTTGTCGTTTCAGGCGCTCAGGTCAGTGGGCAAACAACGAATTGCCTTTCTGCCCCGCCAGCTTCTCCGGTTTGATCAGGAACTTGGCCAGTGCCGGCAGCAGCCACAGCGCACCGAACATGTTCCACAACAGCATGAAGGTCAGCATCAGGCCCATGTCGGCCTGGAACTTGATCGCCGAGAAGATCCAGGTGCACACGCCGATGGCCAGGCACAGGCCGGTGAACAGCACCGCTTTACCGGTGGATTTCAGGGTCTGGTAATAGGCTTCCTGCAACGGCAGACCGGCACGCAGGAAACTCTCCAGACGGCTGTAGATGTAGATGCCGTAGTCCACGCCGATCCCCACACCCAGCGCCACCACCGGCAAGGTCGCGACTTTCACGCCGATGCCCATGAACGCCATCAGTGCGTTGCCGAGTACCGACGTCAGCACCAGTGGCAGCACGATGCACAAGGTCGCCGCCCACGAGCGGAAGGTGATCATGCACATGACTGCCACACAGATGTACACCAGAATCAGGATGGTCAATTCAGCCTGCTTGATGACCTCGTTGGTGGCGGCTTCGATCCCGGCGTTACCCGCCGCCAGGATGAACTCCAGACCGTCCTTATTGTTCTCCCTGGCAAATTCCTGCACCGCATGCACCGCCCGATCAAGGGTTTCAGCCTTGTGATCGTTGAGGAACACCAGCACCGGCGCTACTGAGCAACTGTTGTTGTACAGGCCATCGGCCCGTGCAATCGAGCTGTTCAGCACGTCTGGGTTGCGCGACAGGGTTTCCCATTTCAGGTTGCCCTCGTTCATGCCCTTGATCATCTGCTTGGACACGGTCACCAGCGAGATCGCCGACTGCACGCCCTCGGTGTTCTGCATCTTCCACATCAGCTCATCGATCGGTGCCATGGCTTCGTAACGCGAACAACCTTCTTTCTTGGTCTTGACCATCACCACCAGCACGTCGGAGCTGGTCGAGTAGTTGTTGATGATGAAGTTGTTGTCCTTGTTGTAGCGCGAGTCCGGACGCAACTCCGGCGCACCTTGGTCGAGGTCGCCGATTTTCAGGTTTTGGCTGTACCAGAGGCCGCCACCGAAGGCGATCAGCGCCAGAGCAACGGAGACCGGTGCGACTTTCGGGCTGGCGAAGTTCGACAGCAGGCGCCAGAACGGATGTTCGCGGTTTGCGTCCTTCTTGCTTCTGGCAATGGCGCGTTTACTGATGCCGACATAAGAGATCGCGACCGGCAGCAGAATCAGGTTGGTGAACACGATCACGGCCACACCGATGGACGCGCCGAAAGCCAGTTCGCGGATCACACCGATGTCGATGATCAGCAGCGTGATGAAGCCGACCGCGTCCGCGAGAATCGCGATCATCCCCGGCAGGAACAGTTGCCGGAACGTTCGCCGTGCGGCGGTCAGGGCGTTTTCTGCCTCGCTCGATTGCAGGGCGATCCCGTTGATCTTCTGCACACCGTGGGAGATGCCGATGGCGAAGATCAGGAACGGCACCAGCATCGAATACGGATCAAGCCCAAAGCCAAAGAAGTGCATCAACCCCAGTTGCCAGACCACCGCCACCAGCGTGGTGCTCAACACCGCAATGGTGCTGCGCACGCAGTTGGTGAACCACAGCAACAGGATCAGGGTGATGACGAACGCGATGCCGAAGAACAGCACCACCATCACCAGACCGTCGATCAGGTCGCCCACTTTCTTGGCGAAACCGACGATGTGGATTTTGACGTTGGGGTTTTGCGCTTCGAACTTGTCGCGGATCTTTTCTTCCAGTTCATGGGAGAACTTGCGGTAATCCAGCGCCAGCAACTTGCCCTGATCCTGCGGGTCCGGGTAGGACTCCAGCAGCGGAATGTCGACGATGCTCGACTTGAAGTCGTTGGCCACCAGACGTCCGACCTGACCGGACTTGAGCACGTTGTTGCGCAGCAGATCGAGGCTGTCCTGCGAGCCGTTGTAGCTCTGCGGAATCACTTCACCGCCGGCGAAACCCTCTTCGGTCACTTCGGTCCAGCGCACGCTAGGACTCCACAGCGACTTCAGACCGGAACGGTCTACGCCGGAGATGTAGAACACCTCGTCGTTGATCTGGCGCAGGGTCTCCATGTATTCCTTGGAGAAGATGTCGCCGTTGGTGGCCTCCACCGAAATACGCACGGTATTGCCCAGGTTCGCCAGATCGTTGCGGTGCTCCATCATCTTCTCGATGAACGGATGCTTGAGCGGGATCATTTTCTCGAAACTGGTGGACGGCCGGATCAGCGTGGCCTGCCAGAACAGAAAAATGCTCACCACCAGGCAGATCAGGATCACCACCGGGCGGTTGTTGAAAATCAGACGTTCAAGGAACGTCGCCTTGTCCTGATGATGATTGCTCAAGGAAGTCATAGCCCCGCCTTCTTATTATTGATCTCGGCACCGTTTGACAGCGTGGTGTGAACACCGCCCTGCCCGGTCAGAATCAGGTTGCCGTTGCCGGCGGCGGTGACCGACGACAGCGAAATGCGATCCGGGCGATTGAACACGCTGAAGGTCTGGCCGTCGTCGCTGCTGCTGATCACCGAGCCACCGTTGCCGACGATCACGATCGAGCCGTCCTCGAGCAACGTAGCGCCGGACAGACCGAATTCCAGCGAGCCTCGCGCGGCTTTCAGCTCGACCTGTTCCCAGGTGCTGCCGAAATCCGTGGAGCGGTAGAGGTTGCCGCGCAAGCCGTAAGCGAGCAGCGTCTGGGGCTGGGCCGTGCCGATCACGCCGAACAGCGAGCCTTCATAAGGACCTTCAAGTTTTTCCCAGGTCTGCCCCCCATCGGCGGAGCGGAACATGCTGCCCGACTCGCCGACAATGAACAGCCCGGCGTCTTTCACCGCCGCGATGGCGTTGAGGTGGAACTGGTCTTCGTTGTCGAGGCGGTCGCTGATGTCTTCCCAATGCTTGCCGCCGTCGGTGGTTTCCAGCAGCGCGCCGTAGGCACCTACGGCGATACCGCTGTTGACGTCCTTGAACCAGACGTCGAGCAGCGGCGATTCGCGTTTGAGGTCTTCGAATTGTTTGGTCCAGGTCAGACCGCCGTCATCGCTGGCGAGAATCTGCGCATCGTGGCCGACGGCCCAGCCATGTTTGTCGTCGACAAAGTACACAGCGGTCAGCAGTTGCCGGCTCGGCACCTTGGCCTGGGTCCAGGACTTGCCCTGGTCATCGGAATAGAGAATGTGCCCACGATCCCCGACGGCCACCAATCGGGCGCCGGCATGGACGACGTCAAGCATCAGGCTTTTTGCGGCTTTGGCTGATTCGAGGGCATACACCACGTCGGCTGGCGCCTCGGCGGCGATCACGGGTGCCGACACGCTGGCGAAGCCCAGCATGGAGAGTGCTGTGACCAGCAACGCGGTGTTGCGAAACGCCGGCGGGCGGCAACGACTCATAGACCTTCCCCTATTTATTATTGTTAGGCCGTTTGGCCTTCAAGGGCGCCGCAAGGGTGCTCCGGTGATGACTGGTCAGAAGCATAGTCCTGAAACCCGCCATCCAGAGCCCCTTCGGAAGCTGGCTCATCCTATCGGGCTTTCGAAACGTCTGACAATCGGCGCCACGTTATCTTTTGTTAACCAGATACAGGCTCCTGTCGCCAGTGATTTGCATTGTGGGAGGGGGCTTGCTCCCGAAGGCAATGTGGATGCGCCGATTTCGCGAGCAAGCTCCCTCGCACAGGGTTAGTGGTGTTTTGGGGATTTGTGGCTGTAGGTGAATGCATGGCCATTCGCCGGATGGATGCGGCAAAAGTTACCGAGGGGACTTGCACGATTGGTATTATGGTATACCATCAGACGCACTAACACTCTCAATCCCCCTACGGAGCAGCTCATGAGTTTCGAAATTCGCAAGATCGTCAGCTATGTCGAAGAAACCTTCATCGAAGGCGGCAAAGCCACCGACACGCCGGTGACCATGGTCGGCCTCGCTGTTGTGATGAAAAACCCTTGGGTGGGTAACGGCTTTGTCGAAGACCTGAAACCGCAGATCCGCGCCAACTGCTCCGACCTCGGCGCCATGATGGTCGAGCGTCTGGTCGGCCTCATTGGCGGCGCAGAAAAGATCGAGGCCTACGGCAAGGCTGCCGTGGTGGGTGCTGACGGCGAAATCGAACACGCCTCCGCCGTGATCCACACCCTGCGCTTCGGCAACCACTACCGCGAAGCGGTCAAAGCCAAGAGCTACCTGAGCTTCACCAACAAGCGCGGCGGCCCGGGCACTTCGATTCAGATTCCGATGATGCACAAGGACGACGAAGGCCTGCGTTCGCACTACATCACCCTGGAAATGCAGATCGAAGACGCACCGCGCGCCGACGAAATCGTCGTGGTGCTGGGTTGCGCCGACGGTGGCCGCCTGCACCCGCGCATCGGCAACCGTTACATCGATCTGGAAGAACTGGCCGCCGAAAAAGCCCAGTAATCACAATAAAAAGGCATTGCAGGAGCGCTCCATGATTCGGCTCACCGCTGAACTCACCCCGGCCGGCACCAGTTATCTGGCGACCGGCGAAGGCCAGCCCGTGGTCTTGATCCACGGCGTGGGCCTGAACAAAGAAATGTGGGGCGGCCAGATCGTCGGCCTCGCCACGCAATATCGGGTGGTCGCTTACGACATGCTTGGCCATGGCGCCAGCCCGCGACCGGCCAGCGGTACCGACCTGCTCGGTTACGCCGATCAGTTGCTGGAGCTGCTCGATCACCTCAACCTGCCGCAAGCAGCGGTGATCGGCTTCTCGATGGGTGGTCTGGTGGCGCGGGCCTTTGCGCTGCATTACCCGCAGCGCCTGCAAAGCCTGGTCGTGCTCAACAGCGTGTTCAATCGCAGCGAAGAGCAGCGCGCCGGCGTCATTGCGCGCACCGCTCAAGCCGCCGAACACGGTCCGGACGCCAATGCCGAAGCCGCGCTGTCGCGCTGGTTCAGCCGCGAATATCAGGCCGCCAACCCGGCGCAGATCGCCGCGATCCGCCAGACCCTGGCCGGCAATGACCCACAGGGTTACCTGACCACCTACGAACTGTTCGCGACGCAGGACATGTACCGCGCCGACGACCTGAGCAGCATTCAGGCGCCGACGCTGATCGCCACGGGCGAGCTCGACCCCGGTTCGACCCCGGAAATGGCCGAGCAACTGGCCCGCCGCATCCCCGGCGCGAAGGTTGCCGTGCTGGCGGAACAACGGCATATGATGCCCGTAGAGTCGCCGCGTCTGGTCAACCAGACGCTGTTGGAATTTCTCGAATTCGCACACTCCCGACAAAACCATATAAAGGGGATCGTTGCATGACACTCGCACGCTTCCAGATGTGCATCGGCGCAGAATGGGTCGATGCCCTCAGCGGCAAGACTTTCCAAAGCCTCAATCCGGCCCTGGCTGAACCTTGGGCTGAACTGCCTGACGCAGATGAGGCCGACGTCGAACGCGCTGTGCAATCAGCGCAAAGCGCGTTCGACAGCCCTGCCTGGCGCGGTCTGACCGCCACCGCGCGCGGCAAACTGCTGCGCCGCCTCGGTGACTTGATCGCCGAGAACAAAGAGCAACTGGCGCAGCTGGAAAGCCGCGACAACGGCAAACTGATCCGTGAAACCCGGGGTCAGGTGGGTTATCTGCCGGAATTCTTCCACTACACCGCCGGTTTGGCTGACAAGCTCGAAGGCGGCACCTTGCCGCTGGACAAGCCCGACCTGTTCGCCTACACGGTTCACGAAGCCATGGGCGTGGTCGCGGCGATCATTCCCTGGAACAGTCCGCTGTACCTGACCGCGATCAAACTCGCGCCGGCGCTCGCCGCCGGTAACACCATCGTGATCAAGCCGTCAGAGCACGCGTCGGCGACCATCCTTGAACTGGCGCGTCTGGCCCTCGAAGCCGGGATTCCGCCAGGCGTGGTCAACGTTGTGACCGGTTACGGCCCGAGCACCGGCGCCGCCCTTACCCGCCATCCGCTGATCCGCAAGATCGCCTTCACCGGCGGCGCGGCCACGGCCCGGCATGTGGTGCGCAGCAGCGCCGAGAACTTCGCCAAGCTGTCGCTGGAACTGGGCGGCAAGTCGCCGAACATCATTTTTGCCGACGCCGATCTCGACAGCGCGATCAACGGCGCGATTGCCGGGATCTATGCGGCCTCGGGCCAGAGCTGTGTGTCCGGTTCGCGATTGTTGGTGCAGGACGAGATTTACGACGAGTTTGTCAGTCGTCTGGTCGACCGCGCCCAGCGCATCCGCATCGGCAACCCGCAGGAAGACAGCAGCGAAATGGGCCCGATGGCCACCGCGCAGCAACTGGCAGTGGTCGAAGGGCTGGTCGCCGACGCCATCGCAGAAGGCGCGCGCTTGCGCACCGGCGGCAAACGTCCGAGCGGTCTCGGTGAAGGCTGGTTCTACGAGCCGACGCTGTTCGAGTGCGACCGCAATTCGATGAAGATCATGCAGGAAGAAGTCTTTGGCCCAGTGGCGTCAGTCATCCGTTTCAAGGACGAGGCCCAAGCGCTGGCGATCGCCAACGACTCGCAATTCGGCCTCGCCGCCGGCATCTGGACGCGCGATCTGGGCCGCGCCCATCGCCTGGCGCGCGACGTGCGTTCGGGGATCATCTGGGTCAACACCTACCGCGCCGTTTCAGCGATGGCACCGATAGGCGGCTTCAAGAACAGTGGCTATGGACGCGAAAGCGGCATCGACTCGGTGCTGGCCTACACCGAACTGAAAACGGTGTGGATCAACCTCTCTCAGGCGCCAATGCCTGATCCGTTTGTGATGCGCTAGGAGTCCTGCGACATGATCGAACCCGGCATTTACAAAGACGTCATGAGCTCGTTTCCGTCCGGCGTCACGGTGGTCACCACCCTCGATCCGGATGGCGCCATCGTCGGCATCACCGCCAGCGCCTTCAGTGCGCTGTCGATTGATCCGGCGCTGGTGCTGTTCTGCCCCAATTACGCTTGCGACACCTACCCCGTGCTGCGTGACAGCAAGAAATTCGCAATCCATTTGCTGTCCGCCGAGCAGACCGCTGAAGCCTACGCCTTCGCCGGTAAAGGCAAGGACAAAGCCAAAGGCATCGAGTGGCACTTGAGCGAACTCGGGAATCCGATTCTCGCCAAAGCCACCGCAATCATCGAGTGTGAGTTGTGGCGTGAATACGACGGTGGCGACCACGCGATCATCGTTGGCGCAGTGAAAAATCTGATCCTGCCAGCGCAACCGGTAGCGCCGATGATTTATCACAAGGGCAAGCTGGGCGCCCTGCCCACCTTGGCCTGACGGATACACATTGTTCCCAATGTGGAAGCGGGCTTGCTCGCGAAGGCATCGTGTCAGCCGACATCAATGTCGAATGATCCACCGCATTCGCGAGCAAGCCCGCTCCCACAGGGAGAAACAGGGTGATTGGAGGAATGATGAGTCACGAAAAGTACGAAAAAGGCCTGAAGATCCGCACTCAGGTTTTGGGCGAAGCCTATGTGCAACGCTCAATAGAGAACGCCGACGACTTCACCCGTCCGCTGCAGGAAATGGTCACCGAATACTGCTGGGGTCATGTCTGGGGTCGCGAAGGTCTGTCGCTCAAAGAACGCAGCATGATCAACCTGGCGATGATCTCGGCGCTTAACCGCCCGCATGAACTCAAGCTGCATGTACGTGGCGCCTTGCGTAACGGCCTGAGTCGTGAGCAAATACGCGAAATTCTGCTTCAGGTCGGCATTTATTGCGGCGTCCCGGCGGCCGTGGACAGTTTCCGGCTCGCCCGTGAAGCCTTCGCCGAAGCCGACGCCGAGGCCTCCAGTTAACCCCTCGGCTGTTTAGATGCCCGTCTGGCATGGACAGCCAACTTAAAGAGCGGACCCCATGAAACGCCAGCCACTCGACGACAGCTTCAAGGTCAATCGCAACCCCGTTACCCTGCGCGAAATCGTGCTGGATAAACTGCGTAGCGCGATCATGAATTTCCAGCTCATGCCAGGCGATCGTCTGGTTGAACGCGATCTGTGCGATCGCCTGGGCGTGAGCCGCACGTCGGTGCGCGAAGCCTTGCGTCACCTTGAATCCGAAGGCCTGGTGGAATTCGCTGACGCCAAGGGCCCGCGTGTCGCCATCATCACCCTGGCCGACGCCGTCGATATCTACGAACTGCGTTGCGTGCTGGAAGGCCTGATCGTTCAACTGTTCACCCTGCGCGCCAAAGCCAAGGACATCAAAGCCCTGGAAAAAGCCCTCGAAGAGAACCGCAAGGCGCTCAAGGACGGCGAGCTGCAACAGGTGATCGACTCGGTACAAGGCTTCTACGACGTCCTGCTCGAAGGCTCCGGCAACCACGTTGCGGCCACGCAATTGCGCCAGTTGCAGGCACGCATCAGCTACCTGCGGGCGACGTCGGTGTCCCAGGAAAACCGTCGTGGCGCCAGTAATCAGGAAATGGAAAAAATGGTCGCGGCAATCAAGAGCGGCGACCCGCTGCTGGCGCATCAGGCCTGCGTTGATCACGTCCGCGCTGCCGCGACGGTCGCCCTCGATTACCTCAAGCGCAAACAGGAAGAGACCGGCGCAACTCCCGCGATCACCCTGCCCATCGCGCTGAAAGAACCGCGCATAGGTCACTGACATGTCCAGCCCGAGCTTTTGCCCGAAATGCGGTGGCCCTGACCTCGGTCAGCAGGTGCCGCCGGGTGATACGCACGAGCGCCTGATGTGCCGCGGCTGCGGCTACATCCACTACGTCAATCCGAAGATCATTGCCGGCTGCATCATCGAGCAGGACGGCAAATACCTCTTGTGCCAACGAGCGATACCACCGCGTCCGGGCACCTGGACGTTGCCAGCGGGCTTCATGGAAAGCGGCGAGACCACCGAGGAGGCGGCGCTGCGCGAAGTCTGGGAAGAAAGCGGCGTGCGCGCGGAAATCGTCTCGCCCTATTCGATCTTCAGCGTGCCGAAGATCAGCGAGGTGTACATCATCTTCCGCGCCCTCGCGCTGGAGATCACCGGCCAGTTCGGCCCCGAGACCCTGGACTACAAGTTCTTCGCCCCCGAAGACATCCCGTGGGAGCAGATCTACTACCCGGCGATCCGGCAGATCCTCGAGCGTTACATCGAGGAACGCCAGGCCGGGGTGTATGGGATCTACATGGGCAACGACGACAGCGGCAAGATTCATTTCATCCGCTGACGATCACCGTCGCCCCCACAGGGGATTTGTGGTGATTCTCAAAGTGGCGCCACGCCCTCGACGATGATGATTTCTGCCCTCGCCCATTCCTCGCGGTAGCGCTTCGCCTCCTGATATGCCGCCGAGTGGTAGCACGCCAGTGCTTGCTCGTAGCTATCGAATTCGATCACCACACTGCGCTGTGGCGTCTTGCGTCCTTCCATCGCCTCGCTGCGCCCGCCTCGCGCCAGAAATTTCGCGCCAAACTCGGCGAACGCTTTCGGGGCGCGTTGGGTGTATTGGCTGTAGTGATCGGGATCGGTGATGTCCACGAGAGCAATCCAGTACGCCTTCATAGTGACCTCTTGGTTGAATTTGTATTATGGTATACCACCAATTACATCCACATCGAGAGTCCAGCATGGCCTTCAACAGCATCGAAGAAATCATCGAAGATTATCGCCTCGGCAAAATGGTCCTGCTGGTCGATGACGAAGACCGGGAAAACGAAGGCGACCTGTTGCTGGCCGCCGACCGTTGCACGCCCGAAGCGATCAGCTTCATGGCCCGTGAGGCCCGGGGGCTGATTTGCCTGACATTGACCGACGATCATTGCCAACGCCTGGGGCTTGAACAGATGGTGCCGAGCAACGGCAGCGTGTTCAGCACCGCGTTCACGGTTTCCATCGAAGCGGCGGTCGGCGTGACCACCGGCATTTCCGCCGCTGACCGCGCCCGTACGGTCGCCGCCGCTGTCGCCAGAGACGCCCGCGCCGAAGACCTTGTGCAGCCCGGGCATATCTTCCCGCTGCGCGCCAAGGAAGGAGGCGTGCTGACCCGCGCCGGCCACACTGAGGCCGGTTGCGACCTGGCGCGCCTGGCCGGGTTCACGCCCGCCTCGGTGATCGTCGAAGTAATGAACGATGACGGCACCATGGCCCGTCGCCCGGATCTGGAAGTGTTCGCGCGCAAGCACGGGATCAAGATCGGCACCATCGCCGACCTGATCCACTATCGCCTGAGCACCGAGCACACCATCGAACGCATCGGTGAGCGCGAATTGCCGACGGTGCATGGCACGTTCCGATTGATCACGTTTGAAGACCGTATCGAAGGCGGCGTGCACATGGCGATGGTCATGGGCGATTTGCGCCGCGAAGCGCCGACGCTGGTGCGCGTGCATGTGATCGATCCGCTACGCGATCTGGTCGGCGCCGAGTACAGCGGGCCGAGCAACTGGACATTATGGGCGGCGCTGCAGCGGGTCGCGGCCGAGGGCCACGGCGTTGTCGTGGTGTTGGCCAATCATGAGTCGTCCCAGGCTTTGCTGGAGCGTGTACCGCAACTGACTCAACCACCCCGACAGTTCAGCCGGTCGCAATCGCGGATTTATTCGGAAGTGGGAACCGGGGCTCAGATTCTGCAGAACCTTGGTGTGGGCAAGTTGCGCCATCTCGGCCCGCCACTGAAATATGCAGGCCTGACCGGGTATGACCTGGAGGTGGTCGAGAGCATCCCGTTCACCGAATAATCCACGCCAGACACAATTCCAACTGTGGGAGGGGGCTTGCTCCCGAAGGCGATGTATCAGTCGACATCAATGTTCAATGACCGACCGCGTTCGGGAGCAAGCCCCTTCCCACAAGGGTTTTGCATTTCCCGATCGTCATCTCACGGCCCCAAAAAGGACATTCGCCAGATAACCGGTAAGGCAAAGTGCTTGCACAAAGTTTGGAATACCATAATATGATATTCCATAGACCGGACATTCCAAAGAACGTCCATCTACTGCTCCCCGATAGGCGGGCAACAACGCAAGCCCGCTCAAAAACACAACAATGAGGGCGTAAAAATGGTGTTGAACAAAGCTGCAACCGCAATCCTTTTTGCCGGACTGCTGAGCGTCACCGGCCAGGCCGCCATGGCCGCCGAGAGCGTGAATTTTGTCAGTTGGGGCGGAAGCACCCAGGATGCGCAGAAACAGGCCTGGGCTGACCCGTTCAGCAGGGCCAGCGGCATCACTGTCGTGCAGGACGGTCCGACCGACTACGGCAAACTCAAAGCCATGGTCGAAAGCGGCAACGTGCAATGGGACGTGGTCGATGTCGAAGCCGATTTCGCCCTGCGCGCCGCCGCTGAAGGGCTGCTCGAACCCCTCGATTTCAACGTCATCCAGCGCGACAAGATCGACCCACGCTTTGTCAGCGATTACGGCGTCGGCTCGTTCTTCTTCTCCTTCGTCCTCGGCTACAACGAAGGCAAGCTCGGCGCTGCCAAGCCGCAAGACTGGACGGCGCTGTTCGACACCAAGACCTACCCCGGCAAACGCGCCCTGTACAAATGGCCAAGCCCCGGCGTGCTCGAACTGGCGCTGCTGGCCGATGGCGTACCCGCCGACAAGCTCTACCCGCTGGACCTGGATCGCGCCTTCAAGAAACTCGACACCATCAAGAAAGACATCGTCTGGTGGGGCGGCGGCGCGCAGTCGCAGCAACTGCTGGCCTCGGGTGAAGTCAGCATGGGTCAGTTCTGGAACGGCCGCATTCACGCCCTGCAAGAAGATGGCGCGCCGGTGGGTGTGAGCTGGAAGCAGAATCTGGTCATGGCCGACATTCTGGTGATTCCAAAAGGCTCGAAAAACAAGGACGCGGCGATGAAGTTCCTGGCCAACGCCAGCAGTGCCAAAGGCCAGGCCGACTTCTCCAACCTGACCGCTTACGCCCCGGTCAACGTCGACAGCGTGGCGCGCCTGGATTCGGTGCTGGCCCCGAACCTGCCGACTGCCTACGCTAAGGATCAGATCACTCTCGACTTCGCGTACTGGGCCAAAAACGGCCAGGCCATCGCGACACGGTGGAACGAATGGCTGGTCAAATGAAAATGGCGGCCACTGCGTCCCGTCCCTCCACTGCCACCGGGAGCGCCGCAAGCGCTGCCGGCTCGGCCGCAGGACAAAAGGCGATTGCGATGCCGCAAGCCCCCTCCCTCAGACAACGCTGGCGCGGCGCCGGCAACCTCGTCCCGGCGCTGCTGTTCCTCGGCCTGTTCTTTCTGGCGCCGTTGATTGGTTTGCTGTTGCGCGGTGTGCTCGAACCCACCCCGGGCCTTGGCAACTATGAACAACTGTTCGCCAACTCGGCGTATGCCCGCGTGCTGCTCAACACCTTTTCAGTGGCCGGGCTGGTGACACTGTTCAGTCTGTTGCTGGGCTTCCCGCTGGCCTGGGCGATCACCTTGGTGCCTCGCGGCTGGGGTCGCTGGATCCTCAACATCGTGTTGCTGTCGATGTGGACCAGCCTCCTCGCCCGCACCTATTCGTGGCTGGTGCTGCTGCAAGCCTCAGGGGTGATCAACAAGGCTTTGATGGCGCTGGGCATCATCGATCAGCCGCTGGAAATGGTGCATAACCTGACCGGCGTGGTGATCGGCATGAGCTACATCATGATTCCGTTCATCGTGCTGCCATTGCAGGCGACCATGCAGGCCATCGACCCGATGATCCTGCAGGCCGGCTCGATTTGCGGGGCCAGCCCATGGACCAACTTCTTGCGGGTGTTCCTGCCCCTGTGCAGGCCCGGGCTGGCGTCCGGTGGGTTGATGGTGTTTGTGATGTCGCTCGGTTACTACGTCACCCCGGCGCTGCTGGGCGGAGCGCAGAACATGATGCTGCCGGAGTTCATCATTCAGCAGGTGCAATCGTTCCTCAACTGGGGCCTGGCCAGTGCCGGCGCCGCGTTGCTGATCGCCATCACCCTGGTGCTGTTTTACTTCTACCTGAAGCTTCAGCCGGAATCCCCGGTTGGCGCCAGCAACGCGAGGTAAGCCGAGATGCTCCTGACTCCCAATGCCATGAGCCGCCGGATGCGTTTCGGGCTCTACACCACCACCGGGCTGATCGGTTTGTTTCTGCTGTTGCCGATCGTGTTCATCGTCCTGCTGTCGTTTGGTTCGTCCCAATGGCTGGTGTTCCCGCCACCGGGGTGGACACTGAAATGGTACGGCCAGTTCTTCTCCAACCCCGACTGGATGAATGCGGCACTCGCCAGCCTCAAGGTGGCGGTGCTGACGACCGTCTGCGCCGTGATCCTCGGTCTGCCGACAGCGTTTGCCTTGGTACGTGGGCGCTTTCCCGGCCGGGAATTGCTCTATGGCCTGTTCACTCTGCCGATGATCGTGCCGCTGGTGATCATCGCCGTGGCGGTGTACGCGCTGTTCCTCAAACTCGGTTACACCGGGACGATGTTTGCCTTTGTGGTCAGCCATGTGATCGTCGCGTTGCCGTTCACCATCATCTCGATCATCAACTCGCTGAAGCTGTTCGATCAGTCGATCGAAGACGCGGCAGTGATCTGCGGCGCCTCACGCCTGCAAGCGGTGCTCAAGGTGACGTTCCCGGCAATACGTCCGGGCATGGTCGCCGGCGCCCTCTTCGCCTTCCTCGTTTCGTGGGATGAAGTGGTGCTCAGCGTGATGATGGCCAGCCCGACCCTGCAAACCCTTCCCGTGAAAATGTGGACCACCCTGCGCCAGGACCTGACACCGGTGATCGCCGTCGCTTCGACGCTGCTGATCGGCCTGTCGGTATTGGTCATGGTGATCGCCGCCGCCCTGCGCCGGCGCAACAACATCAGCGCCTGAGCGCCCAGGAGTACGACATGAGTGCCGTGATCAAAGACGCATCCCAGCAGAACGACAACCCCCTGGTCAGCCTGCGCAACCTGAACAAGCACTACGGCGACTTTGCCGCCGTGGACAACATCTCCCTGGACATCAAGGACGGTGAGTTCCTCACCTTCCTCGGCTCCAGCGGTTCCGGAAAAAGTACGACGCTGTCGATGCTCGCCGGTTTCGAAACCCCGAGCAGCGGCGAGATCCTCGTCAACGGCCAGTCGCTGGTCAATGTGCCGCCGCACAAGCGCGACATCGGCATGGTGTTTCAGCGTTACTCGCTGTTCCCGCACCTGTCGGTGCGCGACAACATCGCCTTCCCGTTGGCGATCCGCAAACTCGCTGCGGCCGAACGCGACAAGCGTGTCGATGCGATGCTCAAACTGGTGCAACTTGAACAGTTCGCTCATCGCCGCCCTTCGCAACTGTCCGGCGGCCAGCAACAGCGTGTCGCCATCGCCCGGGCGCTGGTCTATGAGCCACGCATTCTGCTGATGGACGAACCGCTGGGTGCGCTGGACAAAAAACTGCGCGAAGACCTGCAAGACGAACTGCGCCAACTGCATCGTCGGTTGGGCATCACCATCGTTTACGTGACCCACGATCAGGAAGAAGCCATGCGGTTGTCCCAACGCATTGCGATTTTCAGTCACGGCAAGATCGTTGGTTTGGGCAGCGGGTATGACCTGTATCAGAATCCGCCGAACGCGTTTGTCGCCTCGTTCCTCGGCAATTCGAACTTCCTCAAACTCAAGGCGCAGGGCAATGCAGCCGCGAGTTTTGAAGGGCAGCCGCTGTCGATCCGACTGACCGCAGGCCTGCACACTGATCAGGATGTGCTGCTGATGGTACGCCCGGAAAAAGCCTTGGCGCTGAGCGTGCAGCAAGCGAGCGATGAGCCGTTGATGGGGGGGTGGAATGAGGTGTCAGCGACGGTGGTTGAGGTGCTGTTTCTCGGCGAGAGCCAGACCTGCAGCGTGGTGACCTCGGGCGGGACGTCGATGACCGTCAAAGCGCTGTCGGCGGCGGGCATGCCACTCAAGGCGGGGGATCCGGTACGCGTACGCTGGGCCACCGCCGATGCCTGCGTCTACACCGAATGGAGCGAAAGCGACCTGAACAAAGCCGCCGGCGCTCACTAAACGCATCAACACCCTACAAATCCCCCTGTGGGGCGAATCCAAAAAACCGTCCATCGCCGGTCAAATCTGTGGGAGCGGGCTTGCTCGCCGCCACAGGTTTTGTGGCCCTCAGTTAATCGCGGCAAAACCCTCAATCTGATCCGGCCACGGCGTCAACACTTCAAACCCGCTTTCCGTCACCGCCACCATGTGCTCCCATTGCGCGGATAACGAACCGTCCTTGGTCAGTACAGTCCAGCCGTCCGGCATGTTCTTCACATGACGTTTACCCGCGTTCAGCATCGGTTCGATGGTGAAAATCATCCCGGCCTTGAGCTTCATGCCTTGATTGGGAAAACCGTAATGCAGGATCTGCGGCTCATCGTGGTAGACCTTGCCGATTCCGTGCCCGCAATACTCGCGCACCACACTGAAGCCTTCCTTCTCCGCCAGGCTCTGGATCGCATGGCCGATATCACCCAGGGTCGCACCCGGACGCACCGTGCGAATGCCGGCGCACATGGCGTCGTAAGTGGTCTTGATCAAGTGCTGCGCCTGCGGCGTCGCTTCACCCACCACATACATGCGGCTGGTATCGCCGAACCAACCGTCCTTGATCACCGCGATGTCGAGGTTGACGATGTCGCCATCCTTCAACGGTGTGCCCGATGGAATGCCGTGGCACACCGCGTCGTTGACCGAGGCGCAGACCGTTTTTGGAAAGCCGTGATAACCGACATTGGCCGGAACCGCTTTCTGTACGTTGACGATGTAGTCATTGCACAGCCGATCCAGTTCATCCGTGGTCACGCCAGCCTTGACGTGCGGCACCAGCATCGCCAGCACTTCGGCGGCGAGCTTGCCGGCGACGCGCGATTGAGCGATCTCGGCCCGGGTATTGATCTTGATCTGGTTTCTCATGCGGTGACGGCTTCCTGAGTCAGTGTTTGCAAATCCAGCCCACCGTTCTGCTCGGCGCGGATGAGCAAGCGGCAAATGGCGCTGTGATCGAGGTTGGGGTGCAACTCGGCGAGCATGCCGATGCGCATCCAGTGCTCGGCCTGCGCGTTGATCGAGCGGCTGAGGGCGTTACTGGAGATGCGCAGATTCTCGTGCATGTCTTCTGAAATCTTTACGATGCCCATGGCAAAATCCGATACGAAATGTATACGGATCATATATTAGTCATCGGAGTAAACGAAACCATTGCGCCGAACATTGACGACACAATCCATTCCCAAATGCATGACTAATCTGAATCAGACACGCTTCAACGCCTGCTTATGCGCATACATCGCGCCATCCGCATCCGCCAGCAGCCGATCCACAGTGTCATGGCGCTTGGCGTCGTACTCGATCTGGCCGACGCTGAAGCGAATCGCATAACCACGCTGCAACATGGCGTTGCGCTCCTGGAGAATCTCGTTGAGTCGCGCCATGATCGCCGTGGTTTCGACGTGACTGGAGCCTGTCAGCAAGGCGACAAATTCATCGCCGCCCAATCGCCCGACCACGTCGCTCTCACGAAAGGCAATGCGCAGCACGTCGGCAAAGGTCTTGAGCGCACTGTCACCCTCGGCATGACCATAGAGATCGTTGATCTGCTTGAAGTCATTGAGGTCGAAGAAAAGCAGCGTCGCCGGCCTGTTCAGCCGTGCGCAAGCATCCAGCGCGTGCTGGGCCAACTGCATGAACCCACGGCGATTGGACAACAGCGTCAACTCGTCCATGCTCGCGATCTGTACCGCCATCAACTCCTGCTCGGCCATACCAGCCAGGTCACGCAGTAGCGCACGTTCTTCGTCATCGAGTTCACGGGGTTTGGTGTCGATCAGGCAAAGCGTGCCCATCTTGTTGCCATTGGGCACGGTCAACGGGTAGCCGGCGTAGAAGCGAACGTTCGGTTCGCCCGTGACCAGTGGGTTGTCATGGAAACGCTCGTCCTGGCGGGCGTCGGGCACCAGCAACAAATCGTCCTTGAGAATCACATGACCGCAGAATGAGACGTCCCTGGGTGTTTGCGTGACCTCCAGCCCGACACAAGACTTGAACCACTGCCGATCCTTGTCGACCAGTGTCACCAGGGCAATCGGCACATTGAACAGGCGCCTGGCCAGTCGCGTCAGTCGATCGAAACGCTCCTCCGGAGCAGAATCGAGAAGGTTGAGTCCGTGCAGCGCTTGAATGCGCGCGTCTTCATTGGCGGTTTTTCCTGGGACCAGCATTCGCACACTCCATTGGCATCCATACACTTCAGCGTAGCGCTAATTCAGCAACGGCTCAGATTCTCATCCCCCCGCCACCGGACACGGCCCGCCGGCATCGGCCCAGAGCTTGAACTGGTTCACGAATAGGTCGTGGGGCACCGGCACCGGCGCACGCCCTGCCCCGGGGTTCCAGCCCCATAGCACCAGTTTGTCCTCGCTGACGTGTTTGATCAGCGCGGCAAAATCGCGATCACCGTTGCTCGAACGGTCCTTGATCATCGCGCAGAGTTTGTCCGCTGGCAGGCCAATCCAGGCCATTTTGTGCGCCGCCGGCGGCAGGCTCCAGTGCGGCGCACCGGGAGGCGCATGGGGGCCGTAACTGGCGGGCGGATTGCTTTGGGCGTGACACGTTGCGCACGGCAAACCGGCGGCGCCCTTGCCGTCCATGCCCCGCACCACGTTCATCGCGTGGGGCGTGCCGGCATCGAATTGCAAGGGTGAATCCCCGGGAATGTGGCAGTTCTGGCAACGCGGGCTCTGGAATACTTTCTGAATGGTGTCGAACGCCTTCAAGGCTTGCTGATCATCGGCGAACAGTTGCGAGGTGTATCCACCTGCACCCATCAGAACCAGTGCGCCCAACAGCAGATGTCGTTTCATCTCACACCCCCGACAATTGCAGCGGCAATTGGCGCAGTCGCTGCCCGGTCAAAGCAAACACGGCGTTGGCCACCGCCGGTGCGGTCGGCGGCACACCCGCCTCGCCGATGCCGCCGGGTTTATCGTGGCTGGGCACGATATGCACCTCAACCACCGGCATTTCGTTGAGCCGCAGCACCTGATAGTCGTGATAGTTGGACTGCGTGACCATGCCGTCCTTGAGCGTGAGTTTGCTGTGCAGCGCCATGCCCAGACCGAAGGTGATGCACGACTCCATCTGCGCCGCGATGCTCTGCGGATTGACCGCGATCCCGCAATCCACCGCGCACACTACGCGATGCACACGAATGGCCAGATTGTCCTGAGAAACCTCGGCCACTTGCGCCACATAGCTGCCAAACGATTCGTGCACCGCCACGCCCAAGGCATGCCCGTCCGGCAGCGGCGCCGACCAGTTGGCCTTCTCCACCGCCAGATTCAGCACGCCGAGATGCCGTGGATGCGCCTTGAGCAACGTGCGGCGGTAGTCGACCGGATCCTTGCCTGCCGCAGCGGCCATTTCGTCGATCAACGACTCCATGACAAACCCGGTGTGGCTGTGCCCCACTGAGCGTAACCACAGCACATTGATCCCGGTCTGCGGCGAATGCAGTTCAACCTGATGATGGGCCAGACCTTTGACGTAAGGGCTGTCGGCCACGCCCTCAACCGACGTCGGGTCGATGCCGTTCTTGACCATGGTCGCCTCCATCAGCGTACCGGTCATGATCGATTGCCCGACCAGCACATGCTGCCAGCTCAACGGCATGCCATCGGCTCCCAGCCCTATACGCGCCTGATGCAGGAACATCGAGCGGTAATAACCGCCGCGAATGTCATCCTCGCGCGACCATACGGTTTTCACCGGCATGCCCGCCGCTTTCGCCACCTCCACCGCTTCGGCCACAAAATCGGAGGTTGGATTGGCCCGACGACCAAAACCGCCGCCAAGGAATTCGGTGTGGATTTCGACCTGCTCGGGTTTAAGTCCGGTGATCTTGCCGGCAATCATTTGGTCCAGCGTCTGAAATTGCGTACCGGTCCAGATTTCACACTTCTGGGCGCTGATCTTCACCGTGCAATTGAGCGGCTCCATCGGCGCGTGAGCCAGGTATGGCACGCTGTACTCAACGTCGATCTTTTTCGCCGCTTTACCGAAGTTGCCCATGGCATCCCCGGCCTGACTGGCCGACGTGCCCGGTGTGGCGGCCAGTTTGCGAAAGCGCTCCAGCACGTTCTCGCTGCTCAGGTCTGCGTGCGGCCCCAGGTCCCAATCGACTTTCAGCGCATCACGGCCCAGTTTCGCCGCCCAATAATGCTCGGCGATCACGGCCACCCCGGTCGGCACTTGCACCACTTTATGCACGCCCGGCACGGCCAGCGCTTCGGCGCCCTCGAAGGATTTGACGCGGGCACCGAATACCGGCGCTCGGGCAACCATCGCCGTCATCAACCCTTCAAACTGCACGTCCATGCCGAACCTGGCGCGGCCGGTGATCTTCTCTGGGGTATCGAGGCGTTTCGTGGGTTTGCCGATGACCTTCCAGTCCTTGGCCTCTTTAAATGTAATGGATTTCGGATCGGGCACCGGCAATTGCCCGGCGGCGTCCGCCAACTCGCCGTAAGTGGCGCGTTTATCGCCAGCGATCACCACGCCCGACTCGGTGCGAATCGTCGAAGGCGCCACGTCAAAACGCTTGGCCGCCGCCTCAACCAGCATTTGCCGCGCCGTAGCGCCCGCCAGCCGATAGCGGTCGAACTCCATCCAGGTCGAGGTCGAGCCGCCGGTAATCTGCATGCCGCCAAAACCGGGTAGACCGTAATCGGCGGCCGAGGCTGGCGAGTGTTCGACGCGAATCTTCGACCAGTCGGCCTCCAGCTCTTCGGCGATCAGCATGGTCAGCCCGGTCCAGATGCCCTGCCCCATCTCCGAATGCCCAAGCAGCACGGTGACGCTGTTGTCCGGCGCAATGCGCAGGAACGCATTGGGCGCAAAGACCTTGCCCTCATTCTCCGCCGCCAACGCAAAACGATGGGCGCCGGGCACCACAAACGCCACCACCAGACCGCCGCCCAACATGGCACTGCCTTTGAGAAAACCCCGACGCGATACGGGACTGTTCATGGTCTGTCTCCCCGTCTGGTTCAACCGATTTCGGACGCACGTTTGACCGCGGCGCGAATTCTTGGATAAGTGCCGCAACGGCAGATATTGCCGGAGAGCGCCTGATCGATATCGCTGTCGGTGGGTTTGGGGATTTTCGCCAATAGGGCTGCGGCGGACATGATCTGCCCGGACTGACAATAACCGCACTGCACCACATCCAGTTCTGCCCAGGCTTGCTGCACCGGGTGCGAGCCGTCCGTGGACAGGCCTTCGATGGTGAGGATTTTCTGCCCATGGGCGACGGCGGTGGCCGGGGTGATACAGGCGCGCAACGGCGCACCGTCGACATGCACGGTGCAGGCGCCGCACTGGGCCATGCCGCAGCCGAATTTGGTACCGGTCAGGTGCGCGATATCGCGCAGAACCCAGAGCAACGGCATGTCCGCGGGGACATCGAGCTCCTGATCCTTGCCATTGATATTCAGGGTCAGCATCGGGGATTTTCCTCAGACTCACGGTGTTCTGAAGGGGCGTCGCTGCGGCCGCGAAGCCTGCGCACGCTTGGGCTTATCCCATTGAGCTAAGCGCAATTTGCGTTTTAGGCCAGATGCGGCGACCACCGGTCATGCATGAGTGCTCTGAATGGTGAGGGTGTCGCAGACTCTCGCTAACCCACATTCCCCCTGCGTAAACATCATTGCGTGAGCGCGTTTAAATGACACTCCGCGTTACGCCATACAGGCTACAAAACCTTGCGCCGTTACCTACGCGTACGCCAGAATCCGCCGGCTTACACGGCTGTGGGGCGGGTTGTATCGTTTCCCTGTCACTGCAAAACAGTGATCGGGTTTGGTAGCCCGTCTGTAATGGTCGTGTGGCAACACCTTGTGCAGTCTTTCATATGGTGGTCATGCGTGGGGCTCCTTTGCGAGCGCCGGGTTCCTATTGCAGCCGGTCTACCAACCCGCGTATGGCCGCCACCCTCGTTTGGTAGCGAAAGTGATGGTTCCTTGAAATCTGCAATAGGAGTTTCATCCATGTTCAAAATCACGCCAAACCCACCGCACACCGATCCAGTCCCACACGACCCCGCCCTTGACCCGCAAAAGGTCAAAGAAGCAACTGATCGCGCCCTCGACTACTACCTCAGACCCGAAGCACTGTCGGCCCCGCCAAGCTCGCCCAAGTTTCGCCCCGTCTTTCTCGTCGATCCCACGCTGGATGAAGAAACCCTGCTCGTCGAAGCCTGTGAGTCGCTGTCATACGCTCATGCCATGGCCGGTAACATCGCCGACTCGGTGGGCGGCCCGGAGCGAAAACCGCTGCTGGCGCTGCAACAGGTGATCATGTTGAACGAGCTGTTGGTCAACCGATTGCTGGATAAACTGCGCCTGCCGCAGTAGGTACCACACGGTTCGCCATGCAGGGCCAGTGCATCCTGCATGGCGATCTTGAACCCGGCGTCCATACTGATCTTTGCGCACGGCATCCTCCACTCAACGGTCCGGACACCGACATGCCCTCCCCTGAATCCACTCTTTTGCAGAGCTGGCACGACAACGCCCACGTCTGGATCGAAGTGGTCCGCAGCGGCGCGATTGAAAGCCGTCAGCAGGTCACCGATCAGGCGATCCTGCTGGCAATCATGGGCCGGCAACCTGCGCGCGTGCTCGACCTGGGTTGCGGCGAAGGCTGGTTATTGCGGGCACTGGCGGATCGGGGCATTGCTGCAGTGGGCGTGGATGGCGACGCGACATTGGTTGAAGCGGCGCGTTTGGCCGGTGCATCGCAAGTGTATGTCGCCAGTTATGAAGCGCTGGTTGAAGCGAATGTGGACATCGGGCGGGACTACGACCTGATCTGCGCCAATTTCTCTCTGTTGCATCAGGACATCATCCCGCTGCTCGCGGCGATGAACGCCTTGCTGGTGCCCGGCGGTGTGCTGGTGATCCAGACGCTGCACCCATGGGCCGTCGCGGCCGGCGATTATCAGGATGGTTGGCGGCAAGAGACCTTCGCCGGGTTCGAAGGCCAGTGGCAGCCGATGCCGTGGTATTTCCGCACGCTGTCGAGCTGGATCAATGCGCTCGACATGGCAGGTTTCCAGTTGGCCGCACTGCAAGAACCGCAGCATCCGCAAAGTCCTGTGCCGCAGTCATTGCTGATGGTGGCTGAGCGGCGCTAGTTTCAGTCACGCAGCTCCCACAGGGTTTTACAGTGCTTGTTGGATCAGCGGCGGGCCACTGAGGCGGTATTGCGCCAAAAGGCGCATCACACAGCCCACTTTCAGCAGGGTTGGGCCAATGATGGTCATGGCGTGCATCACTACCAACAGCGCGATCGGCATGTGGCCATCGTAGAGGTAGGCGCCGGTGGGCCGGTTGAAGCGCAGCAATGCGGCTGGCTCAAGGACAAGTTCGGCGTGTCGTGGCAAATCGTGCCGGTGGCGTTCATGCACATGATGCTGGATGCGGACACCCGCAAATCCCAGCGGGAGATGCAGGCCATGTACACCCTGAAAAAACTCGACATTGCCCAACTGGAACGAGCCTTTGCCGGCCAGAGCTAATACACTCGGGCGCTGGCCTGCCGGGAACGACGTCGATGAAACACGCTGCCGCGAAAAACCCTGAAAAAGCCCCGCGTTTCTGGCGCGACGAGGCCCTGCCCTTCATCGAAGCCCGGGCCATCGCCGATGGTCGCGAGGTTTGTTATGCGCGGCATTCTCATGCGCACTTCTCCATCGGGGCGATTACCGCCGGGCGCAGCACATATGTGCATGAACAGGCGCAGTTCGAAGTCGCCGCCGGCACCGTGGTGTTGATGAACCCCGGTGATGTGCACGCCTGCAATCCGATCAATGATCAGCCGTGGTCATACCTGATGCTGTACGTCGAAACGCCATGGCTAACCGATTTGCAACATCAACTGGGCTTCAGTGCCGAGCTTGAATTCCGCCGCTTTGCGACCACCCATCTCAACGATGCCGGCCTGTTCCGCGATCTCAAGGGGTTATACGAAATTCTCGTCGACGGGCAACAGGATGTGCTGCGAAAACAGAGCGCTGCGGTCGAGTTTTTCACGAATCTGCAATTGCGCCTGAACCCGGCTGAACAGCCATCGCGCGAGCCGAATTTCAAGCTTGAACGCGCCGCCGATTACATCCGCGAACACTGCACCGATCTGCTGAGCCTCGATGACATTTGCCGCGCGGCGCAGTTGTCGCCGTCGTACCTGATCCGCGCCTTCAAGCAGCATTACGGCATGACGCCCCATGCGTTTGTGATCAACCAGCGCATCCAGTTCGCTCGCGAGCGGTTGCGCAGTGGACGGTTGATTGCCGATGTGGCGCTTGAGGCGGGGTTTGCCGATCAAGCGCACTTTCAACGGGCGTTCAAACAGCATCTGGCGGCGACGCCGGGGCAGTATCGGGGCTGACAGCAATCCCCTGTGAGGATTTCAAGGCAACAACAGATAAATCGCACACACCGCCAACAACCCTGCCATCAGCCTGTTGAACAGGCGCAACCCCGCCGGGTTGCCCAGGTAGCCGCGCAAGAACGTCCCGGCATACGCCCAGCAGCCCACCGACAGATAGCAGATCACCAGATACACCGCCGCGAACTGCCAGACCAGCCGCGCCTCGCCATCGGCGACAAACGCGCCCATGCCGGCCACGCACGCCAGCCAGGCTTTCGGGTTGAGCCACTGCATGACCGCGCCATAGAGCATCGAAGGTGCGCGGCCCGAGTCCCCGGCATTCAACTGCCCGTTGTCGGTCGCCAGCTTCCAGGCCATGAACAGCAGAAACGCCACCCCGGCCAGTTGCACGACGCGGGTCATGAATGGCCAGAGTTTGAGCACTTCATGCAGCCCCAAGCCCATCAGCACCAGCAACAAGACAAAGCCCAACGTAGCTCCGGCGACATGCCGTTGGCTGGCGCGAAAGCCGAACTGCGCGCCGCAACTCAGCGCCACGATGTTGACCGGGCCGGGGGTAATGGACGCGGCCAGGGCAAACGCCGCCATCGAAACAATCAGACTCATCGCACACCTGCTTCAAACCAAGGAACAAGGCGTCCACGGTAACCAGCGCCCTGACCACGGTATTGAAGAAAATGCCCCTGCGATCAATCCAGACGCGGCACCGTAAAGCGGAACTCACTGCCCTGCCCTGGCTCACTCTCGGCAACGATACGTCCGCCATGCGCCTCGACGATGCCTTGGGTGATGTACAAACCCAGGCCTGAGCCCGTCGGATTGCCCTCTTTCACTGTCCAGTAACGGTCGAATACATGGGGCAGGTTTTCACTGGGAATCCCCTCGCCGCTGTCACGCACGGTGAAGACAATTTCATCGCCGACCAATTTGGCATGGACGCCGACCGTGCCCAAGCGCGGGGTGAACTTGATCGCATTGCCGACCAGATTCGACAGCACTTGAAACAATCGCTCGGGGTCGGCGTGGATGCGCAGATCGGGGTCTGCCTCGAAGGAAATGCTGATGTCCTTGTCCAGTGCCAAAGGTGCGAGCAATGCTTGCGCCTCTTCGAACATCTGCCCGACATCGAGTTTCTGTGGCGTGATGACGTAGCGCCCGGCGTCGATTTTCGAGGTATCGAGCAGGTCTTCCAGCAACGTGTTCATACGTCCGGCGGCCTGTTGCATGGTGTCGATGGCCGTGGAGATTCGGCGCGAAGTGTGCGGGCCGTCGGAGCTGAAAGCCTTCTGCATCATGCCGCAGAGCATCGAGATAACCGTCATCGGATTGCGCAGATCGTGCGACACCACTGCGACCAGTTCATCGCGGGCGCGCACCGCTTCCTGTTCGCGGCATACCTGTCGGGCCAAGTCATTTTCCAGCGCCGAACGACGCAGATCGTTGGCGGCGAACAGATCGCCGTGGCTCCACTTGGTGGAGATACCGGCCATCTCGACTTTCCAGATTTCGAACGAGGTACGCGGGCGCAGGCGCAAACCAGCGTCGGAGTTTTCCAGATCCAGCGGCTTGTGAGGGTCGCCGCTCCAGTTGATGTTTTCTTTAACCTCCGGACGGAACCACAGCACGCCGTTATCCACCGGTTTTGGCAGGCTCATGGCAAGCACGCCGCTGGCCACCTGTTGATAGTGCGCGGCTGGCGGGTAAACGCTGGCCAGGTGATGGCTGGCAAATACCGGCTCACCGGTGCCTTGCAGCCATTTGTGCAGCGCACGGATTTCTTCCGGTTCCGGGCAGTGACCGTAACGGTGCAACTGATTGTCTTCAATGATGGCGATACCACCAGCGTTGGTCAGCGCCATGAGCACTTGCGGCTGGTTCGCCAACCCGTCGAAAACATTTTGCGGCGAGTCGATCATCGCCTGATTGAGCAACGCCAAAGCGTCGACTTTTTCTTCACGCTGGCGGCTGAGTTCCAGCGCTTCCATCGCACTGATCTGCAGTGACAGAACCTGACCGATAGTCTGGCAAGCCATGCGCAGGTCGTGTGGAACGTGCAGCGGCTGACGGTTGCCGCAACTGATCAAGCCCCACAGTTTGTCGCCTTTGAGCAACGAGATGCTCATCGATGACAGCACGCCCATGTTCTTCATGTACTGGCAGTGGATCGGCGACACGCTGCGCAGCGTGGCAAAGCTCAGGTCCAGGGGGGTGTGCGTATCGGGACGCAGCTTCGGCACCAGCGGCACTGGCTGATAGTCAGCATCAGGGATGATCCGCAGCCAATTGGTGCGGTACAACTCGCGAGCCTGTTCGGGAATGTCGGAGGCCGGGAAGAACAGGCCGTTGAACACTTCCATCGACGGCGATGAGGCTTCGGCGATCACCTGGCCGTGCCCTTCCTCCTCGAAACGGTAGATCAGCACCCGGTCGTAACCGGTCATGGCCTGGATTTCCTTGACGCTGATGTCGTACAGCGCCTGCAGCGTAGTGGCGGCTTGCAAGCGCTGAAGCATCCGCCCCAGGTGGGTCTGTCTGCCGGCCACGTTGCGCGGCTGGAAGTTTTCGACGTGGATTTCCAGTTCCAGAATCAGCACGCCCTGATGGCGGTGCAGCAGACCTTCGAACGCAGTGCCATTGAGCTGGAAATGCAGCGGCGGGGCATCGAAGAATGCCGACTGCAGCAACGCTTGGCGCACGGTCTGGGCTGGCGCGTCGCCAATCAGGTGCTCAAGCGGCAGGCCGATCAGATCCTCTGGTGTGCGGGCCAGCAAGGTGTCGACGTTGGCGCTGACCTGAATGATGTTCAGCGCAGGCTCGCTCAGGGTCAGCAACAAACCGTGGGGCTGGATGGCGCCAGGGAAACGAATCGGCTCGTCGGCACAGTTGTCCAACAGTTTTTCAAAAGCTTCTTTGTCTTGCGGGCTCATGCCAGTATCTCCCGGCTATCGAGCCAGCGCTCGAAACAGCTGAATGTGTTTTGCGCCGCCAGCACAACGGCTTCGCGTTCGGCGGTGGGCATTGGGCGACTGCCCAGGTATTCAATGAACTCGCGCCAGCGGCGACCGGTGGCGGCGCCGTAAACATCAAGAAACGCGGCACCGTTTTGCGCTTCAAGGCCCAAACGGCTGGCGATTTCCCGGCGCAGAATCTGCCCGCCCAGGGTCGCGCCTTCAAGCACGTACAACACGCCAAGGCTGGCGGCGCTTGAGTCGATCAGTGGCAACCGCTGACACATCGGCAAGCTGTCGATCGCCGCCCCGCAATCCCCCAGGGCTTTCAGGTCGCTGTGCAGTGTCTGAGCTTTGAGGCGTGGTGACAGATCGAAATCGGCGGGAATCGCATCGCTGTCCCGCAACGCGCTTTCCAGCGGTAAATAAAAGCCGTAATAGGCCTGGATCAGCCGCTTAAAGGCGGGCACATCAAGGGCGTCGGAGAAAAAAGGCAGACGCTTTTCCAGCGCGATATGCAACTCGGCAGTCCCGGCTCGTAGGTCTTGCAACACCGGTGGCACATAAACCTCACGGGGCTTTGCTTGCATGTAGATCGCTCTTGGTGGGGCCACTTGGGGCCAGGCGGGGTTTGGAGAGACATTGGGCGAAATCTTACACGCCAATCGCCTTTTCTGACCGCAAGGATCAATTTTTTCGCCAAAAGGGACGCCTCAGATTGTTTCTGAGCGGTTCGGTATCCGGAAAGTTCGACCGGACTGACCAACGCCCCTGCCCGTGGTACCACGACGGCGATGGGCCAATAGTTCGCCAGGCCCTGTAACCGTTGTTGCGCAGGCAGTTGTCGAGGGCGACTTCGGCGCTGTTGAAGGCGAAACGCGCTTAAATCTCACACGGGCCTTTGAGTTCGACCTGATTGCCGTCCGGATCAAAGCAGTACAGGGACAGGCCGTAGCCCTCGGCACCGAAGCGGTTGGCGGCTTTTCCCACGGTCAGCCCGAAAGACTGCAAATGCGCAGTCAGCGCGTCCTCATTGAACGGTTCAATGCGCAGGCAGAAGTGATCGACGTTGCGCCGCTCGGCCCCGGCCGCCCCGCCGCCCTTGCGGCCAAGTTCGCCCTGCAGGTCGACGAGGTCGATCATTGAGGTGCCGGCACGCAAGTGCACCAGCCCCAACGGCTCGTTACGCTTGACCACTTCGGCGCCGAACACCTGGCCGTAGAACTCGATGCTGCGTTGCAGGTTCGCAACGCGCAGGACGATGTGATCGATGTGTTGGATGACGAACGGTTGCATGGGTTTGATTCCTCACATTCAGCGACCCGGTGATTGTGCTGCAAATATAAAAAAATTCACTGTCGATTTTTCGGTGGAGCCATCGACAAACTGGTTTTACTCTCACGCCATGAACATACAAACCACTGTCCTGCCGCCCCACGCCGAGATGGTTCGCGCCATGCTCGAACGCGACACTGCTTATGAAGGCGTGTTCTTCACGGCCGTGAAAACCACCGGGATCTTCTGCCGCCCCAGTTGCACGGCGCGCAAGCCGAAACCTGAGAACGTCGAATTCTTCGCCCATGCCGACGAGTGCATGTCCGCCGGTTATCGCGCCTGTCTGCGCTGCAAACCGCTGGACGCGGCGGCCATTGCGCCGGACTGGGTACAAAGCGTGCTCAAAGCCGTGGATGCCGATCCGGAGGTGCGCTGGAGCGATGCGCAACTGCTCGCCGAAGGCATCGAGCCGCTGAAATTGCGGCGCTGGTTCAAGCAGCATTTCGGCATGACCTTCCATGCCTGGTTGCGCACCCGCCGACTCGGTATGGCGCTGGGCGGAATCAAGCAAGGCACCTCCATCGACCACGCGGCGTTCGATTCCGGCTATGAATCGCTGAGCGGTTTTCGTGATGCGTTTCAGAAGTCGTTCCACATCACGCCCGGTCGCGCAGCCAACAGTGAACCGCTGCTGTTTACCCGACTGACCACACCGCTGGGGCCGATGATTGCCATGGCTGAGCGCCGTGGGCTGGTGTTGCTGGAGTTTCTTGATCGGCCAGCGCTGACACGGGAAGTCGAAGAGTTGCAGAGCCGATATGGCTATGCGGTCGCACCGGGGCACAACGCGCCGCTACAGCAAATCGAACAACAACTGGCCGACTACTTTGCAGGCAACCTCAGCACATTCAGCGTACCGTTGCACCTGCCCGGCAGCGAGTTCGCCCGCCAGGTCTGGTCGGCACTGCTGCAAATCCCCTACGGCCACACCACCACCTACGGCGCGATTGCTGCCGGTTTGGGCAAACCCGGCGCCAGTCGCGCTGTCGGCCTGGCCAACGGGCACAACCGTCTGGCCATTGTGGTGCCTTGCCATCGGGTCATCGGCGCGGATGGCTCGCTCACCGGGTATGGTGGAGGACAACCACGCAAGGCCTTTCTGCTGAGGCTCGAAAACGCGGCGCGACAACTCACGCAGCCTTGGCTTTTCTAACGATTGGACTCAGCCAGCACAAGGAATCTCGATGAACACTCCTGAAATCGATGACTTGCTGAATTAGCATGGCGAATGTTTATCGCACAGCCAGTGCGTTTTTTGCCTCAATCGATACCGATTGGCAGCGGCTCGTCGCCACTGTTGGCCCTTGCCTGCATCAACCTTATCCAGCGCGGGATCCCTACGAGTCGCTGGTGCGCTCGATTGCCTATCAGCAACTGCATGCCAAGGCCGGGGATGCGATTGTCAGGCGATTGGTCGGGTTGTTTCCCGGGCAATCGTTTCCTCGGCCGGAGCAGATGCTGGCGACCGATGTTGATCGCATCCGTGGCTGCGGGTTTTCCGCAGGCAAGATTGCGACGATTCAGGGCATCGCCCAAGCCACGCTGGACGGCGTGGTGCCAGATTACGCCACGGCGTTGGCGATGGATGATGAGGCGCTGATCGAGCGGCTCGTCAGCCTGCGCGGAATCGGGCGCTGGACGGTGGAGATGCTACTGATCTACAGCCTGGAACGGATGGACATTTTGCCGGCGGACGACTTTGGCGTGCGTGAAGGCTACCGGCGTTTGAAGGGGCTGGAGGAGCAGCCGACGCGCAAGCAGATGGTTGAGATCGGGGTGCACTGGCGTCCGTTTCGGACGGTGGCCGCGTGGTATTTGTGGCGGGTGCCCAAGTCGTAGACGGCGTTATCGTTCTTGGCGAGCAAGCCTGCTCCCACATTTGTAATGCAGTTTCCTGTGGGTGCGAGCCTGCTCGCGAAGACATCAGTCGATTTAACGCCCATTTACAGGCCAGCCTTCAACCGGCTGAATGCCCGAATCAACGCCCGATTGAACGCCTTGCCATTGTCATTCTTGCTGTACAGCGAAGCCCTGACCTGTGCAGAGGGATACGTCCCCGGATCATGACGAATCGCCGCATCGACCAACCCATCGGCCGCGGTAATCGCATTGGCGTAGTGAATGGTGTCGGTGATCGGCGCAATCACCTCGGGGGTCATCAGGTAGTCCATCAACGCGAGCCCGGCCTGCGGATGCGGCGCATCCTTGGGAATGACCATGGCGTCGAACCAGATCAGCGTGCCCTGTTTCGGTATCCGGTAGCTGAGCGTGAACGGCTTGTTGGCTGCCTGCGCCTGCCCCGCGGCGATGGCGACGTTGCCGTTCCATGACATCGCCACACAGGTGTTGCCATTGGCCAGATCGCTGATGTTCAGGTCATTGTCGAAGTAGCGGATGTACGGGCGGATCTTCGCCAGTTGCTGCTCGGCCAATTTCAAGTCATCGAGATTCTGCCGGTTGATGTCCAGCCCCATGTACTTCATGACGGCGGCGAACACTTCGTTGGGATCGTTGAGCAGACTGACCCCGCAATCGGCGAATTTCGACACCACCGCAGGATCGAACAGCATGGCCCAACTGTCTGTTGGCGCATCGGGCAGACGCTGTTTGATCGCCTCTTGCTGATAACCCACACCGGTGGTGCCCCAGGCGTAGATCCCTGCATAACGATTGCCCGGATCAAACACCGCCATGTGCTGGCGAAACTCCTCACCCACCCCGGCGAAATGCGGCACGCGGGCCTTGTCCATCGGTTGAATCGCGCCGCTCTGGATGGCCCGCGACAAGTGCTGGCCGGCGGTCAGCACCAGGTCATAACCGCTGCGCCCGGTGAGCAGTTTGGTTTCGACGGTTTCCAGCGAATCAAAGTGATCGGCCACCACACGAATGCCGGTTTTCGCCTCAAAATTCTTCAACGTATCCGGGGCCAGGTATTCGCCCCAGATGTACAGATTGACCACCAGTTTGTCGGTGTCGGCGGCCTGCACACACAGGGGTGCAAGCACCAGCATTAACGCTTGAGTCAGTTTGTGCAGGCCCATGCTCAGGCTCCTTTTTTCAGGCCGGCGTATTGCGGCATGGTGATGCACGCGACGTTGCCGCCGCCGAGGAGGATTTCCCGGGAGTTTTCGATGCCGACGATCTTGTGCTGCGGGAACAATTGGGCCAGCGTCGCCAGCGCGACTTTGTCCTGACGATCACCAAACAGCGGCACCACGATCGAACTATTGCCGGCGTAATAGTTGATGTACGAAGCACAGATTTTCGTGCCGGCCTGACGGGTGTGGGTACTGTCCTGCTGATCGAGACCTTCGGCCTCTTCGGCGGTCCATTCGAGCGCGTCCGGTTGCGGCAGTTTGTGCACGATCAACTCACGGCCACGACTGTCGCGGGTGCTGCGCAGGATGTCGTAGGCTTCCTGGTAGATTTCCCACTGCGGATCATCACGGTTGTCGGTCCACTGCAAGACCACTTCGCCGGGACGAACGAAACAGGCGAGGTCGTCGACATGGCCATCGGTTTCATCGAACTTGCACCCGCGTGGCAGCCAGATCACCTGTTCGGCACGGAGGTAATCGGTCAGGCGCCGGGTGACTTCGTCCTTGCCCAGATGCAGGTTGCGATTGCGGTTGAGCAGGCACTGTTCGGTGGTGAGGATGCTGCCCTGGCCGTCGCTCTGAATCCCGCCGAGCTCGGCAATCAACGGCGCGCGATAGCGGTCGAAACGCTCGATCTCAAGGATCTTGCTGGCGATCTGGTCGTCCTTGTCCCACGGGTAATACAGCCCGCCGTCGAGTCCGCCATAGGCATTGAATTCGAAATCGACGCCACGCACTTCGCCGCTCTGATCATTGACCACAAAGCACGGGCCACTGTCGCGGAACCAGGTGTCGTTGCAGGTCATCTCGACCACGCGCACCTGGGGTGGCAACTGGCGGCGGGCGGTGGCGAATTGCGCGGCGCTGGCACACACGGTGACCGGTTCGCTGCGGGAGATGGCGGTGACGATCTGCACCCAGACTTTCTGCGCAGGCTTGGCGCCGTTGCGCCAGACATCGGTGCGTTCCGGCCAGCCGAGCCAGCAGCCGGACTTGGCTTCGAATTCGCCAGGCAGACGGAAGCCGTCGTGTTTGGGGGTGGAGTCGAGCAAACGTGCCATGGTCAAACCTCGTCTTCGGGATGGGAATGACCACAGGCTAAGGTCGCAGGGCGTTGGCCCGCCAACGATGATTATTTCGGAACAGTTGAATTCAACTCATCAATCGGCCAGTTGATCGTTGAACCATTCCAGCATCTGCGCCACGGCCGGACGCTCTAGCCGCAAGCGCTCGCAAACCAGCGCGTATTGGCCCAGAGCCGTCATGCTCGATGTGAAGGGACGCACCAGTCGGCCACTCTGCAAGTCTTCCTGCGCGGTGAGGTTGTCGCCCATCGCCACGCCCTGCCCTTGCGCGGCGGCCTCCAGCGCCAACCCGGCATGGGCGAAATACAGCTGACGCTCCGGGCGCTGATCGCCGGCGTGGCGGGTCAGCCATGCAGTCCAGGTCTTGCCGTCCTGGTCGTCGTGCAACAAGCAGTGGCGCGTCAGGTCCTTGGGCGTTTTCAGACTGCCCTGATTGAACAGGCCAGGGCTGCACACCGGGAAGAACTGCAGGTCGGGCAAAGGCCGGACGAAGTAGGCGCTGCTGTCCACCGGGCCGGTACCGTAAGTGATGGCCAGGTCGATGTCCTCGCCCGGTGCACTCGCGTCGATGGGTTGTTCATAGAGGTGCAAAGTGATGTGCGGATAGCGTGCATAGAAATCGGAGAGGCGACTCATCAGCCACTTTTGTGCAAGCTCAGCGGTGACAGCCAGGCGCAGGACCGCCAGCGACGACGGATCGCGCAACTCATCGCAGGCATCGCCCATCAGTTCGAAGGCCTGCTGCAGGCTTTGCATCAGGCGTCCGGCAGCGATGGTCGGACGAATCTGTCGGCCTTCACGGATAAACAGCGACACGCCGAGCTGTTCTTCGAGCTGGCGAATCTGATGGCTGACGGCGCTGTCGGTGACACACAACTCCGCCGCCGCTCGACCGAAATGCGCGTGGCGGGCGGCACATTCGAACGTGCGCAAGGCCGCCAATGAGGGAAGTCGTCGCATGGAAATAGATCCGTTTTTTGTGGGCCATGCTGACCGGCAACGCGGGTGCTCAGAAAACCAAGCACCCGCAGACGCTTAATGCGCCCTGTCCAGCCCCGCCAGCAATGCGCCGTCACGGCTGTAGATGTCGGGCGAATAGCGCACATGGCCCGCGCTGTCGACTTGCACCGTCCAGTAGGTCATCAGGATCGGCACCGGCGCCGCCAAGCGAAACTCATGGGTGGTGCCCGTGGCGAGCAAGGTCTCGGTGCGGGCCCTTTCTGCCGGGGTGAGCAGCAGGTCGCGCAGTTGCATCGGGTGCTCGACCCGCACACAGCCGGAGCTGAATGCTCGCGGCCCCTTGTCGAACAGCGCCTTGCTCGGCGTGTCGTGCAGGTACACCGAGAACGGGTTGGGGAAGCGGATGACCATCTGCCCCAGCGGGTTGCGCGGCCCGGCGTCCTGACGCAGCAGAATATTGCCGGGGTTATCCCAGTCGATGTCGGCTGCCGCCAAGGGCTGACCGTTGGCATCGAGCACTTGCAGGTTCTGGCGGCTGAGGAACGTCTGATCCTTGCGGATCGCCGGCAACTTGTCTTCCTTCCAGATGGTCGGCGGCACGGTCCAGGTCGGGTTCAGGGTCAGGCGCGTAACGCGCGACTTGAGCAGCGGCGTCTGGCGTTCGGCGCGACCGACTTGCGTGCGGGTCTGCCACACGGGTTTGCCGCCCTGATACAGCGTCAGTTCGGCAGCGGCGACGTTGACCAGCAGGCCATTGGGCTCGATGTCTTGCGCCAGCCAACGGAACCGTTCGAGGTTGACCCGCAATTGGTCTCGGCGGGCCAGCGGGCTGATATTGAGTTCGGCAATTGTCCCCGGCCCCACCACACCATCAGCCTGCAACGAATGATTGGTTTGAAAGTTTTTCACCGCCTCCACCAGCACATCGTCGTAGGCATTGGCGGGGGGGGCGATGTAGTCGGCCAGATAACCCTCGCTATAGAGGCGCAGCGCCAGATCCGGCACACGCTTGTCTTCCATGGCCGGGCGCAGCAGCGGTCCGCTGCCGACTGACGGCCATTGTGGCAAGGCTTTGAGCCGTTGCGCGGCGTAGAGCTGACGCAGGCTCTGGTACTGCGCCAGATGCGGACGTGCGAGGTCGAACGCTGCGCGAAGGTCATTTAGCCCCGGTACGGCGATTGCGAGCAATTCAGTCTGACGGTCGCGCGGCGTATCGTCGGCACGCCAGAGCGGCTCGAAATGAGATTGCAGCAATCGACCGAAATGCAGATCCTGCAAGGCTTGCAGGTAATAGCGGCTGATATCGATATCGGCGCATAACTCGCCATCCTGGGGCGGGGTCATCGCGACCGGGTAGCGGTTCGGGTTGAGACCATCGTCGGCCAACAACTGCAATTGCCCGTGCAAGGCCTGCAACCGCCCGGACTCACTGGCCCACACCGGCATCCAGTCCTGCTGCTGATAAAAGGCGTTGAGTCGCTCCAGTGCGGGGCCGTTGAGGTGCGCGGCGATGGCCGGGCATGCGTGTGGCAGACCGATCAGCACAGCCTGCAACGGGCTTTGCGGCTCGACGGGCATTTCGGCCGGCGGCGTGGGCAGCGTCTGCAAGGGCGGCAACGAATCATCGGCACAAGCGACAAACGGCGCAGCGAGCAAACAAATGCTCAAGTAGCATGCGTACTTTTTGAACAACTGCTTTACTCCAATCCATGGCCATCTTGATGATGGCCAACCTTACATCAGGTGCGCTGAACAGTCAGGCCCGATCTGCGGGCTTGCAGGTTATGACTGGGAGTCAGGAGCCAAAGTGCCAAATAAGTAGCCAGTGAGGACACTTTATAAATGTTGACGTTTTTGCGCCGACTTTTGCTGACCAGCGCGACGCTTGTCGCCGTGACCAGCCCAGCTTTCGCCGCCGGCAAACCATCGCCGGTGCTCTTCACCAGCCTCGCGCACGCCGCGCCAGAACTCAATCCCCAAGCGCTGAAAGGTGCCTTGAACGCCTTGAAATGCGCCGTCAGCAACGGTGCGAAACCGTCTCGCCACCTGGCAATCATCGATTATTCGCAACCGTCCACCGCGCGCCGACTGTGGATTTTCGATCTGACCCGGAAAAAACTGGTGCTGCGCGACCTGGTCGCCCATGGCTCCAATTCCGGAGAAAACTTCGCCACGCAGTTCTCCAATCGCGAAGGCAGTTATCAATCCAGCCTGGGCCTGTTCCGCACGCAGGAAAGTTACGAAGGCACCCACGGCTATTCGTTACGCATGGACGGCCTGGAACCGGGTTTCAATGACATGGCGCGCGATCGCGCGATCGTGATCCACGCCGCCGATTACGTGAATCCGTTGTGGAGCAAGCGTCAGGGCCGTATCGGCCGTAGCCAGGGTTGCCCGGCAGTGCGACCTCAGATTGCCAGGCAGGTGATCGATAAACTCAAGAACGGCCAGTTCATGTTCTCCTGGTATCCGGATCAGCGTTGGCTGAAAAAGTCGCCGTACCTCAACTGTCAGCCGCAGCAGGTGGCGAGCATTCTGGGTAGCCACGCCAGCTAACGCCCCCCACGGCGCTCCTGTGGGAACGGGCCTGCTCGCGAAGGCTGTGTGTCAATCACCAGACAGGTTGACGGGGCCAACGCCTTCGCGAGCACGCCCGCGCCCACCGTTGAACCCGATTCGACTGATGATCAGAGCCATGGCCATCAGCACCGTGGCGACGCCGAAGGTGATGTGCATTCCACTGGCGATGACCGCCGCAGGCGCCAGGGTCGGATTACCGGAAGCCATGGCAAACAGCGCCCCCATGGCCGCCGCGCCCGTGATCAATCCCAGATTGCGCGCCAGCCCGAGCAGCGCCGACACCACGCCGCGTTCATCCTGACTGACCGTCGCCATCAACCCGGTATTGTTGGCCGCCTGGAACAGCGCGTAACTGCCGGCGATCAGCGTCATCGGCAACACGTATGCCAGCACACCGAGGCTCATTGGCAAGAGTGCAAGCACAGCGCAGCCACCGATCATCCCGAGCAACGCCCCCGGCACCACCCGCCGGGCACCGAAGCGATCCACCAGACGCCCGGCCGGCACGCCGCCGAGCGCCGCCGACAGTGGCCCGACCGACAACACCAATCCGACCACGGTGCTGGCGAGGCCCAACCCGCGGCTGAGGTAAAACGGCCCGACCACCAGGGTGGTCATCATCACGGTGGCCACAAGTAACGTCATCGCCAGACTGCCGCTCAGGCGCGGGTCGGCGAACAGTGACAGGCGAATCAGCGGCGCCTTGGCTTTCATCTCGACCACAATGAACAATCCTGCGCCGCACAGGCTGATCAGCAGCAACCCCAGCGTGCCCTCCTCCAGTGTCATCGCCAGCGCGTAGGCTGCCAGCGTCAACACCAACACGCCTGTCCCGAACCCGTCAAACGCAACACGCGGCCCTGCTGCCCGATCCGCCGGCAGATAGCGATACACCAGCCACGCGTTAAGCAAACCCAATGGCACGTTGAGCACAAATATCGACTGCCAGCCGACATGCGACATCAACAGCCCCCCCAGCGCCGGCCCGAGGCTGGTACCGGTGGCCGACATCGTACCCAGCAACCCCATCGCACTGCCCGCCCGCGCCTTGGGCACTGCGTCAGCCACCAGCGCGACGGTCAATGCGAACATGATCGCCGCGCCAAGGCCTTGCACTGCCCGCGCGCCGATCAGCCAGCCCAGCCCCGGGGCCAGCGCGCAGCACAACGATGCGCTGGTAAAAATACCGATGCCGATCAACAGCAATCGACGTCGACCGATGCCATCTCCCAGACGCCCAACGCTGACAATCAATGTGGTAATCGCCAACAGGTAAGCCAGAACGATCCACTGCACCTGTTGAAACGTCGCATCAAACGCCGCCGCCAATGCCGGCAACCCGGCGTTGGCGATGCTGGTGTCCAGCGACGGCATCAACATCGACAGCGCGAGGCTGGACAGGGCCCAGCGGGCTTGGGTGTTCAAGGGTTGTCGGGGCATGGCGCGCTCACAGGGCAAAGGTCGTGAGCCATAGCGTGAGTCTCGACAACACAAGGCGCAAGACGCATGATTTGCACTCGATACCTGCACAGAACGCCATGTCATGACCGCGCCGGATCTTAACCTGCTGATCACCCTCGATGTGCTGCTGCGCGAAGGCAGCGTCGCCCGCGCCGCCAAATGCCTGCAACTGAGCCCTTCGGCCATGAGCCGCGCCCTTGCCCGTTTGCGTGAAACCACTGGGGATCCGTTGCTGGTGCGCGCGGGTCGGGGCCTGGTGCCGACGCCGCGCGCGCTTGAATTGCGCGAACGGGTCAGCCCTCTGGTGCAAGAAGCCGAGGCCATGTTGCGGCCTGCCAAGGGGCTTGATCCCGGCCAGTTGCAACGCACCTTCACCTTGCGCAACACCGATGGCTTTGTCGAAACCTTTGCCGCCGCCCTGCTCGCCCGTATCGCTGAAGAGGCTCCCGGCGTGCGCCTGCGCTTTGTGCAAAAAGCCGACAAGGACAGCACACCCTTGCGCGAAGGCCGGGTGGATCTGGAGACCGGCGTGGTCGATGACAGCACCGACCCGACGCTGCACAGCCGAATCCTGTTTGAGGATCGCTGGATCGGGGTGGTACGTCAGGAGCACCCCTTGAGTTCGGGCAAGATCAGCGCCAAGCGCTTTGCCGGCGGCCAGCACATTCTCATCTCAAGACGCGGGCGCAGCAGCGGCCCGGTAGACGAGGCGTTGCTCGCCTCGGGGCTGACGCGTGACATCGTCACTTCATTCGGCGGGTTCTCAGCGGCACTGACGCTGGTGCGCGAATCAGACCTGATTGCCACCGTCCCGGAACGTCACACCAGCAAGCTGCGCAAGGGCCTGCACAGTTTTGCCCTGCCCTTCGAAATGCCCCCAGTCAGCGTCTCAATGCTTTGGCATCCGCGAATGGACGCCGACCCGGCACATCGATGGCTGCGCAACTGCGTGCGGGAAGTCTGCGCCTAACGCGCATCGCCGCCAGCGGGTTTATAGAACAGGAATTTTTTTGTCTCGGCAGTTTTACGGTAGGCCTTGGCCCAACCGGGATGCACGTTGCGGTCGTGGAAATACAACGCGCCGTGGGTGCGATCCTTGAGCTGACGGTTCAACGCCTTGCCGGCGATTTCCTTTGCCTGCGCATATTCGGCGTCTTCCTTGACCTGATCCGGCTTGCCATCGCACCACCAGGAAAACTGGCAGGTTTTAGCTTCCGACCCCTGTTTCACCACGGCGCAAACCGTGTCCGGAAACCCTTCGTGGCCAAGACGATTCATCACCACGCTGGCCACGGCTTCCATTTGCGGGGTGTCCTTGCCTTTGGCTTCCCAGTAGATGCTGCGCGCCAGGCAGGTGATGGGATCATCCAGCGGCGCGGCGCCGGCCGGGTCCACTGCTTGCACTTCAGTTGGGGTGATCGCTTCGGATTTTGGCGCCGGAGCAGCGCTGACTTTGTCCGCGGCTTTCTCTTCCAGCACTTGGGCTTTTTCTTCGGCCTTGGCCTGGATCGGCGCCTGATCGGTGGCCATTGCAACGTTGGCTAACAGGGTTAACGCGAAGCAGCCAATCAACCATTTCAATCCCATGTCAGTTCTTCCGGCAGGGCCCGAGTCGGGCAAGGTGTTACGCAGGGGAGCCCCCCGGTTTCCGGGGCCTTGGCTGAGTGTAGACGGCAAAATCGCGGGTAACGTTCCGCTGAAAAAACCACCGAATGAAGAAAAAGACATTGCACCCACCGGGGGCGTTTCGCGCATCATGGGCGCACTCAGCTCAAGGGAGATTTCCATGCGCTTCATGCCATCCGTTTTACGCGTTGCCGCGTTGACCGCAGGCATGGCCTTTGCCGCCTCGGCCATGGCCACCGATGAGTCGCAACTGATCGAGTCGATCAATAAATACCGCAGCGAACCACAACGTTGCGGCAGCCAGGCCTCCAACGAACTACCGCCACTGTCGAGTGATCCGCGCCTGATCCTGCCGGCCAGCGGCGCCGTCGATTTGCAGCAGGCCATGGTGAGCGCCAGTTACCCAATGAACAAGGTTCAAGCGATCACCCTCAACGGCCCACGGGATGCGGGGGCGGCGATGAAGGCGATTCAGGAAAGTTTCTGTCAGGTGGTGCTGGATCCGCAGTTCGTCGATATCGGCGTCAGTCGCGCCGATCGTGATTGGCGCATTGTGCTGGCGCGACCGCTGTTGTCAGCCAAGCTGGGCGATGCACAAAGTGAGGGCCAGAAACTGCTGGAGCAACTCAATGTCGCCCGCCGTCAGCCACGTCAGTGCGGCGGCCAGGCCTTTAGCGCTGCCCCGCCGCTGGCCTGGAACGCCACCTTGGGCACTGTCTCCCAGGATCACAGCCGCGACATGGCCAACAAGAACTACTTCGACCACAAGGACCGCGACGGCCGCACACCGGGCGACCGCGCAGAACTCGCGGGTTACAGCGGTCAACGGGTCGGTGAAAACATCGCCGCTGGCCAGGACAGTGTGCGCAAAGTCGTCGACGGCTGGCTCGCCAGCCCTGGCCACTGCGCCAACCTGATGAACCCGCAATACAAGGAACTCGGCGCCGCTTACGCGACCGACCCGAAAAGCGATGCAGGCATCTACTGGACCACGATGTTTGGTGCTCAATAACAACGCAGATCAAATGCGGGCTTGCTCACGAAGAGGCCGACACATCCGGCATCAATGTTGCCTGACCTGACGCTTTCGCGAGCAAGCCCGCTCCCACAGTAGGTCGTCGCTGGATGGAGAATCTGTGTCTGGCCATATCCGTAGGTCAAACCCAGATTGCATCCCATAGCGGGTAATCACCAAGCTTTTCCACCAGCCCTGCCCTTAAGGGATTGGCGACTACATAGCGGGCCAGCTTCACTAAATCCTCCTCCCGTCGCAGCGCATGATCATGGAAGCTTGGCTGCCAAAGACTCCCAGTTCTGCCGGTCGCCTTGTTGATTGAACGAGTACTCAAGGATTTGGCCTGGCACATCAATGGGTCCAATGTTCCTTTTTGCAACTGGATCAGCCAGTGGAAATGGTCCGGCATGACCACCCACGCCAATGTTTCAGCAAAGCCCTCCTGCTGTGCTTGTCTGAACTGGTTCACGATCAATCGGCCGAGCCTGTAATCCTTGAACACCGGCTCACGCCCCAAGGTATTGGCGGTTAGAAGGTAGATTCGGTTGTTTTCGCAATAACGGCCGGTTCGCAGGCGATGTGACGAGAATCGTTGGGGCATTCCTTTGCCTTGTTGATGATTTGAGTTCAGAAAAGGCTAGATCAGCGATCACAACACGCAGGCCATGTTTTTTCGCAGAATGTGTCTGCACCGCAGATCCAAGGTGGGAGTGGGCTTGCTCACGAAGAGGCCGACACATCCGGCATCGATGTTGCCTGACATGACGCTTTCGCGAGCAAGCCCGCTCCCACAGGGGGGTTGGTGAATTGGCGAAGATTTGCGGTTGACCACGATTCAGGCTGGGAGTGGGCTTGCTCACGAAGAGGCCGACACATTCAGCATTGATGTTGCCTGACCTGACGCTTTCGCGAGCAAGCCCGCTCCCACAGGGGGGTTGGTGGATTGGCGAAGATTTGCGGTTGACCACGATTCAGGCTGGGAGTGGGCTTGCTCACGAAGAGGCCGACACATTCAGCATCGATGTTGCCTGACATGACGCTTTCGCGAGCAAGCCCGCACAGGGGATGGGGGTGTATTGGTTCGTGGGTACTTATTCACCCTGCGCACATTGTCTGATTGCTATTCATAACCCCGCGGGCAAGAAATATCTGATCATCGACAGAATCAATCAGCCGTTCATTAACAGTGATTGGACGCCACACAACGTTGTCCATAACCTGCGCGGTCTTGTTCCGTTAATCGCGGATTTCTCATTCCTGCGAGGCTGTCATGTCAGAACGCGTCCTGATCGATGGTTACAACCGCCGCGTCGACTATTTGCGCATGTCAGTCACTGACCGCTGCGATTTCCGCTGCGTCTATTGCATGGCCGAAGACATGCAGTTCCTGCCCCGGCAACAGGTACTGACGCTGGAAGAAATCCATCAACTGGCGCAAAGCTTCGTCGCCCTGGGCACCCGCAAGATCCGCCTCACCGGTGGCGAGCCGCTGATCCGCCCGGGCGTGGTCAAGTTGTGCGAGCAGATCGCCGCCCTGCCCGGCCTGCGCGAACTGTGCCTGACCACCAACGGCTCGCAACTGGGCAAACTCGCCGCGCCGCTGTTCGATGCCGGGGTCAAACGTCTCAACGTCAGCCTCGACAGCCTCAACCCCGAGCGTTTCAAACAGATGACCCGCACCGGCGATCTGGCTCAGGTGATCGACGGTATCGATGCTGTGCGCAAGGCCGGTTTCACCCGAACAAAACTCAACGTCGTGGTGATGCAGGGCCGCAACGATCAAGAGATCAACGATCTGGTGAGTTTCGCCATCGACCGTCAGCTGGATGTCTCCTTCATCGAAGAGATGCCCCTGGGGATCATCAGCGAGCACAGCCGGGCGGAGTCGTTTTTCTCAAGCGCGCAGGTGCGCGAAAAGATCGCCGAGCGCTATACCCTGATCGACTCTGCCGAATCGACTCAAGGTCCATCGCGCTACTGGCGGCTGGCCGAGGCACCGGACATTCGCCTGGGGTTCATCTCGCCGCACAGCCACAACTTCTGTGGCACCTGCAATCGGGTGCGGCTGACTGTCGAGGGGCGCTTGCTGTTGTGTCTGGGTAACGAGCATTCGGTGGATTTGAAAGCAGTGCTGCGCGCCCACCCTGGGCAACCGCAACGGCTGGAGAAAGCCATCATCGAAGCCATGAAGCTCAAGCCGTATCGGCACAATTTTGAAGTGAACGACGACGTTCAGGTCGTGCGGTTCATGAACATGACCGGCGGCTGAACCGTCACTCATCGGCGTAAACGGGATCGCATTGCATGTGCGGTTGTGCAAGGACAGCGAAGGCTGCGCCGTACAGCGGGCGGCTGCGCCACAAGGTCGGAGCCAGATGCTGGATTCTCAAACTGTCTGGCACTGCGTCACAAAAGCCTGATTAGATAGCCGCTCCCCACGGATTCACCTCAGGAGCCACGCTTGAGTACAACGCCCAAAGATCTACCTCGCCCCGACCCGGTCAGCCTGCGCGATGCCTGGCGCTTCTGGCTCAAGCTTGGCTGCATCGGTTTCGGCGGCCCGGCCGGGCAAATCGCGATCATGCATCAGGAACTGGTCGAACGCCGGCGCTGGATTTGCGAGAGACGTTTCCTCCACGCACTCAACTATTGCATGTTGCTGCCCGGCCCTGAGGCCCAGCAACTGGCGACCTACATCGGCTGGCTGCTGCACCGAACCTGGGGCGGTGTGATCGCGGGTGTGCTGTTTGTCTTGCCGTCGCTGTTCATCCTGATTGCACTGTCGTGGGTCTACATCGCCTTCGGTGATCTGCCGGCAGTGGCCGGGGTGTTTTACGGGATCAAACCGGCGGTCACGGCGATTGTCCTGCACGCGGCCCACCGCATCGGTTCGCGGGCGTTGAAAAACGCGTGGCTATGGGCCATTGCCGGCGCCTCTTTCGTGGCGATTTTTGCCTTCAATGTGCCGTTTCCGTTGATCGTGCTTGGCGCCGCAGTGATCGGTTATTTCGGTGGACGACTGGCGCCCCGGCGATTCGCTAACGACGCCCAGCGCAGCGGCGGAAAATCCTTCGGCGCCGCGCTGATCGATGACGACACCCCGACACCCGAGCACGCACGATTCAGCCTGCACAAATTGCTGAGAATCATGCTGATCGGTGCAGCGCTCTGGTGTTTGCCGATGGCGTTGCTGACCGCTCTATTGGGCTGGGACGGCACCTTCACACAAATGGGCTGGTTCTTCACCAAAGCGGCGTTGCTCACCTTTGGCGGGGCCTATGCGGTGCTGCCCTACGTCTATCAGGGCGCCGTCGGGCATTACGGATGGCTGACACCAACGCAGATGATCGACGGCCTCGCCTTGGGCGAAACCACGCCGGGACCGCTGATCATGGTGGTGGCGTTTGTCGGCTTTATCGGTGGTTATGTGCAACCGGCGTTCGGCCCGGAACATGCATTCGCCGCTGGCGCGTTGGCGGCGACGCTGGTGACGTGGTTTACCTTCCTGCCCTCGTTCCTGTTCATCCTCGCTGGCGGGCCATTGGTGGAGTCGACTCACAACGAGCTGAAGTTCACCGCTCCGTTGACCGCCATCACCGCAGCGGTGGTGGGGGTGATTCTGAATCTGGCGTGCTTCTTTGCCTACCACGTGTTCTGGCCGAACGGCTTTGCCGGGCACATGGACTTTTTCTCGGTGACGCTGGCGGTTGCAGCGGCGTTGGCATTGTTCGTTTTCAAGCGTGGCGTGATCACTGTGCTGATCGTTTGCGCCCTTGCCGGGCTGGCCTTTCACTTGATGGGCTGAAACGCAGCCAGCCAATCTCCCGTTTACACGCCCGTGGATTGCCCCTTACTATCCGGGCACACCGGTCGGCGGGTCAGTCCCGCCACCGACGTTTTCCGCCAACGGAAACACGCGTTATGAGTACGTCACCACAACAACGAAACTCGTTGAACGTCTCCGCTAAGTGCGCCCTCCCTCACAGGGGCCGCGCATGAATCGTATCGTCAATCTCCCCATGGCCCTGCGCCGTTCCAAGCTGCGTCACTCCGCACGCCCGCCGGATATCGCCCTGCCTGCCTGATCGCGCCTGAAAGAAGCCGCGACAGCCCCCTACTCCTTGATATACCTGCCAGGACGCCCGCGCCTAATGCCGAGCTGCGTCCGGACCGATTCTGCGCGCCTGTGCGGCGCCATCGTGAGTGATTGATTATGAAATTCGCAGCCATTGAAGACGCACGCCTGTTCCTTGAACAGAACCCCGATATCGACATGATCGAGCTGTTCATCCTCGACGCCAACGGCGTGCCGCGCGGCAAGCTTCTGCACCGCGAAGAGCTGCTCGCCGTGTACGAGAGCGGCCGTCCATTGCCAAGCACCATCCTTGGCCTGACCGTACAGGGTGACGACGTCGAAAACTCGGGGCTGGTGTGGGACGTCGGCGATATCGACTGCCGCGCCTACCCGCTGCAAGGCAGCCTGGTGCGCTTGCCGTGGCGGCAGATTCCGACGGCGGCGGTGCAGGTCAGCATGCACCCAAGCGAAGGCATGCCAGCGAGCATCGCCGACCCGCGTCACTTGCTGATCAAGGTCATCGACGGCCTCAAGGCCGAGGGTTATAACCCGATCATGGCCTGCGAACTGGAGTTCTACCTGCTCGACGCGAAACGCGATCACAACGGCCGTCCGCAACCGGCGCTGGATGCCGACGGTGGGCGACCGCGACACACTCAGGTCTACGGTTTGCGTGAGCTGGAGCAGATCGAACCGTTTCTCGCCGACCTCTACAGCGCCTGCAAACTGCACGGCATTGCGGCGCGCACGGCGATCTCGGAATACGCACCGGGGCAAGTGGAAATCACCCTTGAACACGGCGACGCTCTGGAGGCGATGGATCAGGCGGTGCGCTACAAACGGCTGGTCAAAGCCATCGCGCACAAGCACGGCATGCAAGCGACATTCATGGCCAAACCGTTCGATGATCTGGCCGGCACGGGCATGCACATGCACGTCAGCCTCGCCGACGCCGAGGGGCGGAACCTGTTCGCCTCCGAAGACCCTGCCGGCACGCCGCTGCTGCGTACGGCAATTGGCGGGATGCTCGCATCCTTGCTCGATTCGCTGCTGCTGTTCTGCCCGAACGCCAACTCCTACCGGCGCTTTCAGGCCAACAGCTACGCGCCTTTGGCGCCGACCTGGGGCGTCGATAACCGCACCGTCAGCCTGCGCGTGCCGGGCGGTCCGGCCAATACCCGGCACATCGAACATCGCATCTGCGGCGCCGACGCCAACCCGTATCTAGCAGCGGCGGCGATCCTGGCGGGCATTCATCGCGGCATAAAAGAAGTCATCGATCCGGGCGAACCGGTGCAAGGCAATGGGTATGCGCAGGCGAAAGAATTGCTGCCGACCGACTGGCTGACCTCGCTCACGGCGCTGGAAAATTCGGCGTGGGCACGGGATGCGCTGGGGCAGGAATTTCTTGGGGTGTATCTGGCAGTGAAACGTGCGGAGTACCGGCAGTTCATGGCCGAAGTGGGTGAGCAGGACTGGCGCTGGTACCTGACCGAAGCCTGATCTTTTTTCCTCTTTTTGCCTTGGATACCGACATGACTGAACGCAGCAACTCCTACTACACCGCAACCCTCAACCGCGACACCGACTACCCGACTCTGCAAGGCAGGCACAAGGTTGATGTGGTGATCATCGGCGGCGGTTTCACCGGCGTCGCCAGCGCCGTCGAGCTGGCTGAAAAAGGCCTGAAAGTCGCCATCGTCGAAAGCCACAAAATCGGCTGGGGTGCCACCGGGCGCAACGGCGGGCAAGTCACCGGCAGCCTCTCCGGCGACGGTGCGATGCGCAAACAGATGCGTCCGAAACTCGGCGACGAGGTCGATGATTTCATCTGGCACCTGCGCTGGCGCGGGCACGAGATCATCCAGCAGCGCGTGGAAAAATACGGCATCCAGTGCGACCTCAAACACGGCCATTTGCACGCCGCGTACAAACCCGGCCACATGACCGGTTTGCGCAGCGATTACGAAGAAGCCGTGCGCCGCGGCCTGGGTGATGAAGTCAGCCTGCTCGACCGCAGCCAGGTGCGCGACTTGCTGCAAAGCGACCTCTATCACGGGGCGATCAAGAACACCCGCAACCTGCATCTGCACCCGCTCAACCTGTGCATCGGCGAAGCGCGAGCGGCGGAAAGTCTCGGGGCGCTGATCTTCGAAAACAGCGAAGTGCTGGAGATCATTCACGGCGCTACGCCAGGTGTGAGAACCGCCCAAGGCCAGATCGACGCCAATCAAGTGATGCTCGCCGGTGACGTCTACCACAAACTCGAACCGGGCCAACTCAAGGGCAAGATTTTTCCGGCCATGGGCGGCATCGTCACCACCGCGCCGCTGGGCGATCTGGCCAAACAGATCAACCCCGAAGACCTCGCGGTTTACGACTGCCGCTTCGTCCTCGACTACTATCGCCTGACCGCCGACGGCCGCTTACTGTTCGGCGGCGGCGCCAACTACAGCGGCAAGGATTCACGCGACATCGCCGCCGAACTGCGCCCGTGCATCGAGCAGACCTTCCCGGCGCTCAAAGGCGTGCAGATCGATTACCAGTGGAGCTGCGCGATGGGTATCGTCATCAACCGCATCCCGCAACTGGGCAAACTCTCGGACAACGTCTGGTACTGCCAGGGCTACTCCGGGCATGGCATCGCCACCACCCACATCATGGGCGAAATCATGAGCCGGGCGATCACCGGGCAGATGGAGCAGTTCGATACGTTTGCCGCGTGCCAGCACATTCGCGTGCCGATGGGGGATTTGCTGGGTAACCCGTTGTTGGCGGCGGGGATGTGGTATTACCAGATGCTTGAAAAGTTGCGTTGACTGGACTGACCCCATCGCGAGCAGGCTCACTCCTACAAGGGGAATGCATTCCAACTGTAGGAGTGAGCCTGCTCGCGATGAGGCCCTGAGCCGCTATACAAATCTCAATCGGGCAACTGCTCCACCTCAATCCCCAAGCGCCGGTAATCCTCGACACTTCCCGACGCCAGATGCTGCTCGGTAATCAACGTATGCACCCGCGTGCACGGCGTCACCACAAACGGCTCAACCGCGCCCAGCTTGTCCGCCGTGGTCACCGCGATCACCTGCGCGGCGCTTTCGAACAGCGCCTGTTTCACCGGCACTTCATCGAAATACAGCGAACTCAGTCCCACCTCCGGATGAATCGCGCACACCCCGGTAAACAGCAGGTCAGCCTTGATGCTTTGCAGCAGACGCACAGTTTCGTGACCGCTGACCGACATGGTCGCCAGGTTCAACTGCCCGCCCGCCAGAATCACCTTGATGCCCTTGTATTCGGCGAGAGTGATGGCGGTCATCGGCGAGGTGGTCACCGCTGTGATGCGGATATCCGCTGGCAATGACCGCGCAATCTGCAACGTGGTGGTGCCAGAGTCGAACAGCACAATCTGACCTTCCTTCACCCGCCCGGCGGCAAGCTGCGCCAGGCGCGTCTTTACCTCATCGGTTTCACTGATGCGGGTGAAGTAGTCCTTGCCGGTGTCCTTCGGCCTTGGCAAAGCACCGCCGTGTACCCGTTGCACCAGGCCGGCATTATCCAGTTCGGCGAGGTCGCGGCGGATGGTGTCTTCGGACACAGCGAAGTGCTGGCTCAACTCGGACGCCATGACCTTGCCGTCGCGTTCGAGGATCAGGAGGATTTTCTGCCGACGCAGGGATGGGAGTTCGGTGACCGAATGATCGTGCATGGTTATGCCTGTTTATGCTTGTAATTGCAGGTTTTAACCGAGATTAGCCAAAGCCCCGGGCAAACACAAACAGGCGGGTATCAATTGTTTCGATCATTGGAATCAACACGCCGATTTTTTTCTTTGCATTGCGCCTGTTCAGAATGGCCCCACTCTCAACAGGCTTCAGGATGAACACCTTATGAATCTCAATTTCGCTTTCGCTTGCATGATCGTCGTGTCTTTCGCGGTTGCCTTGGGTCACGCCTGAGGCATCAAACCGACGCTGCCAGATGCTCGCGAAACCACTTGTGCGCGGGATCACGGTGCAGTCGCTCGCCCCAGAACATCGCCATTTCGTAGCCCGGCACCTGCAGCGGTGCCTCGACCACTTGCAGTGCCGGGTTACCGCGCACCAGCCGTGACGGTAGCATCGCCACCAGATCGGTGCTCGCCAGCACCGCCATGACCATCAAAAAGTGCGGCACCGACAGCACCACTTTGCGCGACAGCCCCACGTCGGCCAGCACCTTGTCAGTCACCCCGAAAAAGCCCCCGCCTTCACGCGACACCAGCACGTGTTCCAGTGCGCAGAACTCATCGCAGCTCGGTTTACCGGTCAAACCGGGATGCCCGAGACGCCCGGCCAACACGTAACGCTCGGTAAACAGCACCCGTTGATGCAGGTCCAGCGGCGCGTCTTCGGTGATGTGCAGCGCCAGATCGAACACGCCCTGCTCCGCTTGCTTGACCAATTGCGCTGGCATCAGGTCGATAACCGCCAGCCGAGTGCCCGGTGCCTGCGTACGCAAACCACTCAGGGCTGGCAGGAGAACGGTAGATTCGCCGTAATCCGTCGCCGCGACTTTCCAGGTCTGGGTCGCCAGTGCGGGGTCGAACGCAGCAGCCGGCGCCACCGCCCGTTCCAGTGCTTGCAGCGCCTCGCGCAAAGGCTCGCGCAACTCATCGGCCCGCGCCGTCGGACGCATGCCGCGTGGGCCGGGGAGCAACAGCGGATCGCCAAAGATGTCACGAAGCTTGGCCAAATGAACGCTCACCGAAGGCTGCGAGAGGTTCAACCGTTGCGCCGCGCGGGTGACGTTGTGCTCGGACAGCAACACGTCGAGGGTCAACAGCAGATTGATATCCAGCCGTCTCAAATTATTCATGGCTATACCAGACATATCAGAAATTCATTTCCAATATACCTGTGGAACGCCGATCCTGCTGCCATTCAGCCACGGAGTTCCCCCATGAAAGTGCTATTGGTCTACGCCCATCCCGAACCCACCTCCCTCAATGGCTCGCTCAGGGACTTCACCGTCCAGCGCCTCGAAGCCGCCGGTCACAGCGTGCAGGTTTCCGACCTTTACGCGATGAACTGGAAAGCCACCCTCGACGCCGACGACGCCCCAGAGCGCGATAAAAACCAGCCGTTCCACGCCTCCCTCGATTCGAAACGCGCCTACGCCCAAGGCACACAAGCCGCCGACATCGCCCGCGAGCAGGAAAAACTGCTGTGGGCCGACGCGCTGATCCTGCAATTCCCGCTGTGGTGGTTCACGATGCCGGCGATCCTCAAGGGCTGGGTCGATCGGGTTTACGCCTACGGGTTTGCCTACGGTGTGGGTGAACACTCCGACAGTTGTTGGGGCGAGCGTTATGGCGAAGGGAAGATGAAAGGCAAACGGGCGATGTTGATGGTCACCACCGGTGGCTGGGAATCGCATTACAGCCCGCGCGGGATCAATGGGCCGATGGATGATCTGCTGTTTCCGATCCAGCACGGGATTCTGCACTACCCCGGTTTTGAGGTGCTGCCGCCGTTCCTGATTTACCGCACCAGTCGCATGGATGAAGCGCGGTATGCCCAGACGACTGATGAACTGGGACGGCGTCTGGATGAGTTGTGGAGCACGCGGCCAATTGCGTTTCGACATCAGAATGCAGGGGATTACGAGATTCCGGCGTTGACGCTCAAAGATGCCATTGCCCCGGACAGTGAAGGTTTCGCCGCACACATTCGTTAAGCCCAAAAAGATCGCAGCCTGCAGTAGCTCTTACCGGGGGTACGCAATCCCAACGCAGGAGTTGCCGCAGGCTGCGATCTTTTGATCTTAATCAGCAACCACCACCCGCGCCTTGCGCACAAACAACGCATGCGCCTTCTCCCAGAAATTCCCGCCCAGCACAAAAAAGCTGCCAATAAACATCAAGTCGCCCAACAATTGCAGTTGCCACAGATTGGGCCGCAACCCCGGCCAGAAGTTGTCGAAATACGGTTCCAGAAACGACGTCAGCAACGGCAGGCAAAACATCACCACGCCCACCCGATGCCGCAGCGGCGAGACTTCCGCGACAGGCGTCGGCAGCATCCCCGAGACATGCCGGCCAATCGTGCGCTTGAGTTCAGCGAACCCCGCCTTGCCCATCACCGCGATGACCAGCAGCAACAACACCTTGTTACTGATGAACAGCACGCCGGTCAGCGCCGCGACCTTCGAGCCGGGTACATCGAGGGCGGCGGCCAGCGGCACCATCAGCCACGAGCCGAGCATCAGGCAGATGATCCCGACACCGACTTTGAAGCGCCAGGTGGCGTGGCCCGGTGTCACCGGATCTTGGGCAGTTTCCATGGTCTCGTACCTGTTTGGGTGGGGGCTGATGCCCGAAAAGCGTAGCAGCAGATTCGCCCGAACAACTTGCAGTTCGTCGTCTATGCTCCACTGATACTTGCGGGTCAGGGACATAACGCAATGCCTTGGACAACAGCTCTGCTGACGCGGCCCGGTCATCTGTTGTTGCTTGTCGCCTTGAGTTTGAGCGGCTGCGTGCGCCTGGGGCCGGATTTCCAGCCGCCCGCCGAGACGTGGAGCAAGCAATGGAACAGCGTGGCGCTGGAACAAGCCAGCGAACGTGCCGCCGAGCCGGATCTGCGCCAATGGTGGCAAGTGTTCGCCGACCCCGTACTCGATCGCCTGATTGCCGAAGCCGATGCGCACAATAGCAGTCTGAAAATCGCCGGCTTGCGGGTGCTCGAAGCCCGCGCGCAACTGAACATCGCCGAGAGCGGTCGCTACCCGCAACTGCAACAGGTCGGCGTCGACAGCTTGTACGTCGACCGCCATCAGTCCGGGGGCAACAACCCACAGGATCTGCATTTCTGGCAACACAGCGCCGCGTTCGATGTCGGTTGGGAGCTGGATTTCTGGGGCCGTTTCAGCCGAGCCATCGAGTCGTCCGACGCCAGCTACTTCGCTGCCCAGGCCAACTACCAAGACGCCCTCGTGCTGCTGCGCGCGCAAGTCGCCGACACCTATTTCTCCCTGCGCACCACCGAAGCACGCCTGCGCGTTGCCCGGGAAAACGCTGCCCAGCAGAAGCGCAATTTCGAAATCACCGAAAAACTCTTCAACAGCGGCCAGACCGCCGAACTCGATCTGCAACAGGCGAAAACCCAGTACCTCGGCACGCTGAGCAGCCTCCCCGCATTCGAAGATCAAGTTCTGCGCACCCGCAACGCCTTGGCCGTGCTGGTCGGTCAGCCACCCGGTGGCGCGGCGTTGCTGGCCGAACAACCAGGGCTGATTCCCTTGCTGGATCGCGCCGTGCTGCAAGACGTCCCGGCCAATCTGCTGCTGCGTCGTCCGGACATACGCGCGGCAGAACTGAATGTCGCCGCGCAATCGGCGCTGGTCGGTGTCGCCGAAACCGATCTGTACCCGTCGCTGACCTTGCTCGGCAGCATCGTCTGGTCCAGCGATACCCTCGGCGCCACCCCGCGCAGCCTCGATCTGATCGGCGGCCCGAGCCTGCGCTGGAACATCTTCGATTACGGCCGTATCCGCAACAACGTGCGGGTACAGGACTCGCGCTTGCAGCAACTGATCGAAGCCTACCGCGACAAGGTACGCCAAGCTGCGCGCGAAGCCGACGATGCTGCCAGCGGCTTGAGCAAAGCGCTGGAGCGCGAACGCATTCTGCGCCAGGCCGAAGGCGCTGCGCGACGTTCGCTGGTGCTGGCCAACACCCAATACCGCGAGGGTTATTCCGACTTTCAGCGAGTGCTCGATGCACAACGTGCGTTGCTCGAACTGCAGGACAACTATCTGGTCAGCCGCAGCAACGCCGTGAGCAACCTGATCGCCCTGTACAAAGCCCTCGGCGGCGGCTGGCAAAGCAACGCGCCGCAGGTCGATGAGCCGACACGGCAACAGATGCAACAACGCACTAATTGGGGCGATTTGCTCAGCGCGCCGCCCGACCGACCGGCGTATCCCCTTCCATCGCAGGTAACCCGTCATGACTGAAGCTGCGCCACCCGCCCCGGCCCCCGCGCCTGCCCAGGCTGATCCTGCAAAAAAAGGCATCCGCTGGGTGTTGTTGCTGATCGTACTGAGCCTGGCCTGGTACCTGCTCGCCGACCGCTACACGCCCTACACCCAGCAGGCGCGGGTCGGTGCGTTCGTGATTCCGGTGGCGGCGGAAGTCGCGGGGCGGGTGATCAAGGTCAATGTACGCAACAATCAGGACGTGAAGGCCGGCGATATCCTTTTCGAACTCGACCCGCAGCCGCTGCAAATCGCCGTGGATCGGGCGAAAGCCGATCTGGAGTCGACCCGTCGTCAGGTCGGCGCCAGCACCGCTGGCATCGCCTCGGCGCAGGCTTCGTTACGAGCAGCGCAAGCCAACGAACTCAAGGCGCGGCAGGACAATCAGCGGCTCGAGGGCTTGTACAAACAGGATCCGGGCACTGTCTCCGTGCGGCTTCTGGAAGTGTCGCGGGCCAACCGTGAGCAAGCCGTGGCCCAAGTCGCCGCCGCCCGCGCCGAAGTGCAACGTGCGCAGGAACAGGAAGGTGGTAGCACGGACACTAACGCACAGTTGCGCAGCGCAGCTTCTGCATTGGCCAAAGCTGAACTGGATTTGTCTAACACCCGCATCGGCGCACGCTCTGCAGGTTTGATCACCGACCTGCGCACCGACGTCGGCCAGTTCACCGCTGCCGGCAGTCCGTTGATGACCTTGATCGCCATCCACGACGTATGGATCAGCGCCGACCTGACTGAAAACAATCTCGGTCATGTGCAACCCGGAACCCCGGTCGCCATCGTCCTTGACGCATTGCCCGGTGAAGTCCTCGACGGTCGCGTGCGCAGCGTCGGTTATGGCGTGAGCGTCGGCCAGACACCCGCGCCCGGCACCCTGCCGAGCATTCGGAACAGCCGCGACTGGCTGCGCCCGGCGCAACGTTTCCCGGTGATCATCGAGTTCTCTGAAGAGGCAAAGAAACACCTGATCGACAGCCGCGCGATCCGTGCCGGTGGCCAGGCGGAAGTCATGGCCTTCCCCACTGAAGGCAATCCGCTCAATCCGCTGGGGCGGCTGTTTGTCGGCCTGATGAGCTGGCTGTCGTATGCCTACTGAGCGCAGCGTCCCGGCGCAACGGGCCTTGCGCCTGGCGTTCGGCACGGCGCTGTGCACCGCCGCCAGTTATGCGTTGGCCTTGCCGCTGGCGTTTATTTCACCGGTACTGACGGCGCTATTGCTGGCCAGTTTGCCTCGGCCATTGCCACTGAGAGGCGCATTGGTGCTGGCGTTAGTTGCTGCGCTGACGACGAGTATCGGCCTGCTGCTGGTGCCCTTGCTGCGTTATTACCCGATGAGCGGCGTGCTGTTGATCGGCCTCGGTTTGTTTCTGGTATTTCGCTTCGGTCTGCGTGGCGGCAATCCGTTGATCGTGACCTTTCTGGTGATCGGCATGACCATGATCTGCGCCGCCGGGTTTGCCGAATTCGATCTGGCGATGGCGGTGATTGGCGCGCTGGTCAAAGGCCTGTTACTGGCCGTCGCGGTGGTCGGTGTCAGCCACGCGGTGTTTGCGGAACGACCCGACAGCCCCGTTCCACCCAAACCGCCCACCTTGCCCGACGACGAAGTCCCGCGCGTGGCGCTGCGCGCCACCCTGATCGTCATGCCGACGTTTTTACTGGCCTTGAGCGACCCGGCCAGCTACCTGCCGATCATCCTCAAAGCCGTCAGTCTCGGCCAACAAACCTCTACCCCCAACACCCGCCACGCCGGGCGCGAACTGCTCGGCTCGACCCTGCTTGGAGGCTTGCTGGCTGTGCTGCTCTGGTGTGGTTTGAGCCTGTTCGTGCATGTGTGGATGTTCTTTCTTTGGACGCTGCTGTTCGGGCTATGGCTGGCGCGCAAGCTCTATCGCCTGGGCCCGACAACGTTCAGCCCCGGTTTCTGGCTCAACACCCTGGTGACGATGATCATCCTGCTCGGCCAATCGGTGCAGGACAGCGCGGCAGGCAAAGACGTCTACAGCGCCTTCGCGGTACGTATGGGCCTGTTCATCCTGGTGACGCTCTACAGCGCATTGATGATGCACCTGCTCGCAGCGCACAAGCCTCAGCGTCAAGGTGTGATCTGATAGCCGCGCCACTGCAGACACCCCGTGTAAGCACTGGAACTCGCCGCCGCATGGGTCTTGTTCTGCGCGCGCCGATCCTGACGCTGCCGTGCGCCACCGACTACAGCGCCGGCGGCAGCCGATTGCCCGGCGCGGTTTTGCCGGTAATCCTGCTGACGATCATCGTCGACCGCATCGTAGAACTCGTCGTGCTGGCGGCCGCGCACCTCAGCCGCTGTTGCACCGGCCGCAGCACCCACGGCTGCGCCCTTCAGACGACCGCCGGTTTGCGGGGTTGATGTCGTCGAGGTCGACGCAATGGAGCGGCAGTCGTTGATATCGATCTGGGTTTGTTGCGAGGTCTGGCCCTTGAGCGGGACGACGGATTCGGCGCTGGCTTTAGTGGTGAAGATGGCAGCGATCACGAGTGGGATGAACGCTATGCGAATCACGATTACCTCCGGCGGGGCCTGGGGTTGGCTGCGAGGCGGGGTAGTCCGGGAGTGTAGTTCAATGTGCTCGAGGAAGAATGCTTAAGAGGAGAGGATACTGACCTCACCGTTATGGAATCAGTGGCTCGCACTCGCCGTTATGGATACCATCCTGACACCCCCAATTTTGCCGATCACGGATCTCGATGCGTCGTTTACTCAGCCGAATTGCCGCGCTCATCAAGCCTGAGGCAAAGCCACTTTTTGCCGGATACAGGAGCCCAAGGGTTCTAAAACGAGCGTTATTTCCTGCCGTTTTTTACGTGTTTGAGTGACGCTGAAAAACAGCGCTATTACGCAAGATTCAATGCCAGCGCCGCGTGGATAGAACAACTGGAGTTGATGTACGGCGACGATTGATTCGTTCAGGCCCCCTCCCGTACTCGCCGCACCTGCACCCACAACGCCGGCGCAAAATGCAGCAGCACCATCCGCGCCAAGTGGTGAGTGAGGATAAACACCACGTTCAGCCCACCGGCAAACGCGACAATCGCAATCGTCTCGATCGCCCCCGGCATGTACGCCAGCCATAGCGACAACGGATCGCTGCCCAACCACCGCGCCGCTACCTCTGCAAACACCGCCGCCACCACAATCATCAACCCGACCGAGACCAGCGCCGTGCGGCCATGCAGGCCCAACTCCCTGACGCCCAACCCCTGAAACCGCGAGCCGATCCGCACACCGAGAATCAGTGCCGCCAGATTCAAGCTCCAGTCGGGCATGTGAAAACCGTGCAACCAGCCTGCTTTTACAAAGACTGCGGTGATGATGATCGCCGTGAGCATGAAGGGCGCCGGCACGCCGATCACCAGCAGCAATCGACCGAGCACGACGCTCAAGCCGATTACCGAGCAAACCGTCAACGCCATGCCGGTGATCAACGGATCGCTTTCAACAGCAGCCACCGACACCTGCCCCGGAATCAAAAAGCTCACCAACACCGTGATCAGCAGTAACCGCATCAGATGCACGATGATCACCTTGCTCGACGCCTTCTCCGACTCCAGCAGATCAAACACCGCCGCCAGCGCCCCCGGATACACCGCCAGCAGCGCATCGGTGCGATTCCACCCTGCCCCACGCGTCAGCCACCAACCGGCCAGGGCAATCTGCACCGTCAGGCACAGCAGCAACACGCCAAGGCTGGGCAACATGGTCGACGCCGTCGCACTGTCCCACGCTTCGAACATCAGCCCGGTGGCGATGCCCAGGGTGACCTGGATGTAACCCAAACCATAAGGCGTTGCGGGTACGAAGCCTGATTTAGTGACGACCAGTGCCGTGACAAGGATCGAACCCAACAGCAAACCATGAGGCACACCGAGGGATTGCAACACCGCGCCAAAACCGGCGGCGACCAACAAACACAGAATGGATTTCATATTCGCCTTCCTGGCAATTCAACTGGCTTAAGCGCGCAACCGTCCAATCGCGCGCCGATACTTCTCGATCCGTTCCAAATCCTCCCAGCTCGGCGAGGCAATCCGCGACAAATCGCTGTTCTCTTCCAGATCCGCCAGTTTCACCACCCGGCCAATCGGGTTCTGCGCCGCGCGATCGACAAAATCCTCATAGGACTCACCCGGTACTTTGGTTACCGACGCAATAGCCGTCAGCACCTCCTCGCTGAAGCCTTCCTTGCGCAAATCATCAAGGCTGATATCGCAATCCTCGACCACATCGTGCAGCACCGCGACGATGCGTTCTTCCAGCGTGGTCATGCGCAGCATTACCTTCAGCGGATGCAGAATGTACGGTGCCCCGCCCTTGTCCACCTGCCCGGTGTGCGCGGTGGCGGCGATGGCGATGGCGCGTTCGAGTGTCTGGGTCATGGGGATTTCCTCGGGTTAGACGCCGTAACGGCCGCCAACGTGGATGTTGCGTTTGAGCCAGCCGCCAATCGCTTTCAACCGACCGACCGGCTCGGCGTGTTGCTTGAGAATCATGCCAACTAACGTCGCCTGATCCGCACCAGGATGTGCATCGATCAACTCAGCGACCCAGGCACAATCAGCCTTCTTCAAATGCTCACGCCACTCACCGGGCCAGGCCTCCAGCTCATACAGCGCCAACCAGCGCGCACCGCCCTGCCCACCATGCCCTCCGGCCGTCGACTGTTCGAAGCAGAAAGGCGTGGCCGCTCGGGACAGGTCGATGTTGAAAATGTAGACGTCGTGGGTTGGGTGCTGCGACGTGGGGGCGTTGTTGCGGCTGCCGATTTCGATCATGCGCGGATCCATCCGTGGCGGGGCGTTACAAACTGTTTCCTGCATACCATCACGGATTCACCTCGCCATGGCAAATCAAAAATAAGCCGAATCGGGACAATCAATGTCCGATCACGCTTAAAAATTTCCGCCCTGCACATAGGCCGTCCATGAACTTTTCTTTAAAATGATGTCAATGCGATATCGCCATTTATCTTTGGTCATGCGGCATCACTCAGCGTCAGGTTGTTTCCTGACAATCATGGAAGTACCCCCGATGAGACTGATTCTCGTGATGTTATTGATGTTGAGCGGCTACGCGCACGCCGGTTGTGAAAACATCAAAGACGATGACCAACGCAACTATTGCAAGGCCAAGGAAGGCTGGGATGGCTGCCAGAACATCAAAAATGATGACATGCGCAACGCCTGCAAATCCGAAGCTGAAGGTAGCGATAGCTGTGGGAACATCCGCGACGATGATCAGCGCAATCTCTGCAAAGGCAAGAGAGGCATCGACAGCTGCACGAACATTCACGACGATGACCTGCGTAACTTGTGCAGGGCACAACAAGGTCGGGGTGGCTGCCAAAACATCAAAAACGATGACATGCGCAGAGACTGCAGAGCCACGACCAATGGCTGATGGGTGCCACCGACGCCACTGCCCCCAATAGTCGTTCCGGCCCGGTCATCTCGCGAGTAATGTTTGCCCGCCTCTGGCACGAGGCGGGCACTCGGGATTGACCGCTCGGTATACTCCCCCGCCATGCTTGCCCCGCATCACGCCTCAACCTGGAAAGGACACCGATGAGCAGTATTCCACTCTCCGAACAAATGGGCGCAATGGCCTTGGTCGATGAGTTGCGCCATCAGCAGAAACAGGTTCAGGAACACCTCGATCTGCCGCGACGCCGAGCCGAAATTGCCGAGCACATTCGCACCTATTACCAGAACCACAACATCGTGTTCGACGACAACCTGATCGAACAAGGCGTGCGTCAGGTGTTCGCGCGTCGTCTGCTGCTGGAAATGCCGCCCGTGGGTGCAATCGACACCTGGCTGATCAACTCGTTAGTCCGGCGCTCCGGTGTGATCAAAATGCTGCGAACCTCTGCCATGGTGCTATTGGTCATTGCCTTCGCGGTCTACAAATTCACCAGCCCGACGGTTTACAGCCCGGCCGAAGTGAGCGAGGTCAGCACCGACGCCGCGATTGTCCGCGATGATCGCAAAAAGCTGTTCCAGGAGGTGGACAAGCAGCGTGGCGCCGTAGAGGCCCTGGCTCGCAGGCTGGCCGAACAACCGGACCCGCAGGCCAGCGTATTGCTGAAGCGCGCCCGAAGCGCGCTGCCGGCTACCGACGTACGCACGTCTATCGGTCTTTCCGAACCCGTCACATCAGCAAACGCAGCCGCGATCGAAATCCGGGTCAAAGAACTCAAGGAGAGCCGGTATGCAGTCAACCGGTCTCTGTACGAAGTTGAAGGCAATGTGAAGTATGCCGGACGTATCCTCGACACTCGCAATGACCTTAAAGCAATGCTGCAAGACCCGAAATTTGCCCTCGGGATTGCCCACTCCAGCAATCTGGACCAGCGCCTGGCGGAAGTCGACCAGTTGCTCAAGCAAGTCAACGGCTACGACAGTAACCAGGATGCACAAGCGGCGTACAACGATCTGCGTGGCGATCTCTGGAACGATGAACAAGACATGCTCAAACTGCAGTCCATGCGCTACCGCTCGCTGAAAGAGCGCATCACCTCCCGCTGGGTACCGGATGAAATCCGGACCCAGTTGCGCAGAAAAGTCGAAGTCATCCACCAGCTCCTGGAAGTCGGTGACTCGATGGCCGCCGAGCGAAAAATCAATCATCTGATCAGTTCGATGAAAGATGCAGGCTACTGGCGCCGCTGGGGTGGTTCGGGAGAATGACAGATTGAAAAGGACGCCCCCCATGAGCAGCACCGCACTCTCCGAGCAACTGAAGGCGATGGCGTTCATCGACAAGCTGCGCCATGAGCAAAAGCAGATTCAGGATCATCTGGACTTGCCCAGCCGTCGCGCGGACATCGCCGAGCGCATCCGCGCCTACTACATCAGCAACGCCATCGAGTTCGATGACAAATTGATCGAACAGGGTGTGCGGCAGTTTTTCGCCCATCGCCTGATGCTGGAGATCCCGGCACTCAATGGATTCAATACGTGGTTGGTCAAGTGGCTCAACCGCCGCGGCGCTTCGCCGGCGAGCGTCAAACCGGCAGACATACGCCTGGCACCACTCATTCTGCTGATCCTGTTATCCAGTGCGCTGATCCTGTGGGCGAATCACCACTATAAGGATGCCGGGAGAGTTGACAACATCGTCAAAAATGCCTGGGCGATGCGCGACAAAAGCTTCGAGTTGAACAAGCAAGTGCAGTCAATAACCAAACGTCTCGCGGTGTTGCGCAAGAGCAACGCCGAACACCCGAGCGCGAACATCGGCCGTTTGCTCCAGCATGCGCAGTCCAGAATGCCAACCAGCGCTTTCCGCACGGACCTTGGTGTGGATATAAAAATCACCAAAGACAATCTGGACCTGGTGGAATCGCAGTTCATGACATTCAACGCGCAGCAACGGCGGTTCGACACCGACTCTGACCTAATCTACAACGACATGAAGTATGCCGGTGCAATCATCTGGATGCGCCAGACCCTGCGTGACATCCGCCAGGACCCGAAGAATGTCGCCAGGATCGAACAATCCAGCAGTCTGAAACAGCGACTGACACTGCTCGGGCAACAGCTTGAGCGCATCAACAACGAGAAGACTTACGGCGATGCGCTCTCCACGTTCCGAGATATCGACGATGAGCTGTATGGCATCGGTCAATAAACCACCGACTGCCTGGCCACCCTCACGAAAGGACACCTGATGCGCAGCATTTCACTCTCGGAACAAATGACGGTCGTAGCCCTGATCGACGAACTGCGGTATCAGCGCAAACTGGTCCAGGAGCACCTCGACCTGCCCCGCCGCCGCGCAGAGATCGCCGAGCGCATCCGTGCCTATTACCTGAGCCAGGACCTGCCCGTGGACGACGACCTGATCGAACAGGGCGTGCATCAGTTCTTTGCCCGCCGTTTGATCCTCGAAACGCCGCCAACCCATCTTGTCAGCTCGTGGCTGATCAGGACGTTGGTTAGTCGGCAGGCGCTGGCCGGCCGCGTCCGACGCATGCTGCCTCGGTTCGGGATCCTGCTCCTGCTGGGCGTCGTGCTGGGGGTTGGCGTGCTGTTGCAAAAGCAGTGGGCTTCCGGCGGGGACGATCTGAAGATTCTTGAAGTCAAATTAGCTGCACATGGCTTGTCCGGCAGTCTGCGCGATCAGAACACAGCGCTTGAGAAGCTCCGGACGCTGTTCGCAAAGGTTCAGCGCGAAAACGCACAACAGCCGGACGAGACAGCGACCCGCCTGCTCCAGCGTGCCGAACAGAAACTCCCGGCTCGCGACCTGCAGACCGATATCAGCAGTAACACCCCGGTAACCCGCGATAACGTTCTGGCCTTGGACTCGCAGATCAACGACCTTGACCGGCAACGTCTGCAATTGAATCGGGACACCTACGCGGCTGAGCAAGACATCCAGCGCGCCAGCGGTATTCTCGGCACACGCCGAAAGGTCCAGGAATTACTGAAGGATCCGAAACGTGCCGCCGCCATTGCCCAATCGAGCAACCTCGATGAACGCCTGGCCGAGATTGATCAGGCGCTGAAAAACATGGATGACAATCAGGGGACGGCGTATGCCGCTTACTCGGAGCTGTCGCGTGACCTGTTCGGCGACACCAGTCTGTTGGACTTGCAGACCAGTCGCTTCCAAGGCTTGCGGGCACGGATTGAGCGCAAAGAGTTTCCAGCAGAACTACGCGAATCCTTGCAGTCGCGCCTGCAGGAAATCGAAGCCGACCTGAAAAAGGGAAACTCGAACGCCGCCGAGACAAAAATCACTCAGACACGACAAAAACTCAGGGCAGCAGGCTATTGGTCGCTGTATTGACCAGCCCGACCTTCAGCCTGCAATTTCTTCCCTTGACCGCGACTCAACAGGTAGTGCAATGACCTCAACCACCCAGAACCAGGCGTCATCGACCGCCAGACAGACGCCGGCGCACAGTGCCAAAGACTACGAAGACATCCGCCAGGAATGCAGGGAAAAACTGCGCGCCTACAGTGAAAACGAAGCCTATGTCTTCCTGCGTGATCGGGCCTATGGCACCGACCAATACGCGTTCGGTTTTTTCCAGCGCTGGCTCGACGGCCTGCTAGCCAAACGCATCAACTACGCTGGCAATCGCCAGAACGAGTTGATGCTGCTGGCGATGCAGGCGCGCAATGAAGAGCTGCACGGCAAGCCGCCCGCTGAGCGTTAATGCCTGCCCACACCCAGAACAGACGACACCACGTAAGGACACTCGATGACCAACTACCTCGAACGGGCACTCACTGGTCTGCGCACGATTGGCATCAACCTGTTTCAACCCGTTCACGATGCACCGGTGCTGGTACTGCTCGAGCGCGTTGCTCAGTACGACAACAGCAAAGTCACCGCCATCGCTTCGGTACTGCAGCAGTCGACCGCGTTCAACAGCATGGTCCGCGAGCAGATTGAAGGCATGGACATTTCCACGCGCTTCATGGACATCACTCAGCGCTTCAGCTCGATCCGTGAAGACGCTTCTGCCATGGCCGAATGGATGGACGACGGCCGCCTCGACACCCTGGAAAAACTCAAGCTGAGCTGGATGAACCTGCGCCGCGGATCGATTCCCAGCCGCTTCAATGACATCCGCGAGAGCTACTTGCAGGTGTGCAAATCGGCCAATGACCAGATTACCCGGGAAAGCGTGGTGCTTGAGGCGTACATGGATTTCCGGATGGCAATGAAAGCCGCCGAAGTCGACGCCCAGCAAGTTTTGGCAGTGGCCGGCAAGGCGCTAGAGCAACGCACTCAGGCGCTGAACGACGCCGGCGCTCAGGTCACCGCTGCCGACACCGCCGAGCCGGCCCGGCGCGCCAGCCTGGAGTTGCAACGCGATGAAGCCGTTCGCGCCCTGCAGGATGAAGACAAGCGCTACCAGATCGTCAAAGACATCGCCGATGACCTCAAGGTCGGGTACAACACCGCTGAAATGGTGTTTGCCCGGATCAATCAGGTGCATGTGATCAAGGAGCGCCAGTACCAGCGCATGGTCTCGTTCTTCTCCACCAACGAAGTGGTACTGACCGGCCTCGCCGTATCCTTCACCAGCAACAGCGGCCTGGCCGAAGCGACCCACACACTCAATGCCACCACCGAAGGCGTCAGCAAAGGGCTCGAGGCGTTGGGCTCTGCCGGCAATCAACAGATCGAAGCGGCGGTCAAAGCCAGCTACGGCTCGACCATCAGGGTCGATTCGGTTCGTGCACTTGCCGATGCGACCCTGAGCTTCCAGACCGAGATGCAAAGCCTGACCGACAGCTACCGTGCCGAATCAAGCAATGCCGCCCGTGACATTGCCGATGCAGTGGAAGATGCCAAGTGCAAGTTTGCAGCGCTGCTGAGCAAGGCTGTCTGACGTTTCCAATGCAAAAACGCCGATGCCCGCCGGGGCATCGGCGTTCATGTACGTCGCATGACGTTGAAGGTTTACGCACATGAAAAAGGGACACCATTGGGTGTCCCTTTTTTGCCTTTGGAGCAAACAGATCAGTCAACGTTTCATGGCTTCGCACTGGTTGCGCAGGTCCCCATTGCCGATGCTCGCACAGCTACTGCCCTGCTTCGCTTCGCAGAAGGCGCGCTGATCACGATCCCCGATGCTGGCACATGAACCGCCTTTCTCCGCTTCGCAGGCCGTACGCAAATCGTAATTGTCGATGGAATAACAACTAGCGCCTTTCTTGGCGTCGCAATAGGCGCGCTGGTCACGATCCTCGATACCAGCGCATGAACCGCCCTTCTCCGCTTCGCAGGCCGTGCGCAAATCGTAATTGTCGATGGAATAACAACTGCTGCCTTCCTGCGTGGCCTGGCAATAGTTGCGTTTAACAGGATCACTGATGCTGGCACAACTGGCAGAAACGTAACCGCTGAACATCAATAACATTGCAAGAATCAACTTCATCTCACACTTCCTTGGGTTGCCAGGAAACAGCCTGGCACTGGTTGATGCAATCAAAACCAGATCAGCGCTTCATGGCTTCGCACTGATTGCGCAGGTCAGAATCATGGATGCTCGAACACGTGCTGCCCTTCTTCGCCTCACAAAATGCACGCTGATCGCTGTCATGGATGCTGGAGCAGGTACTGCCTTTCTCAGCCTCACACATTGCGCGCAAATCCGAATCATGAATGCTGGAACATGTGCTGCCCTTTTTCGCCTCGCAGTAAGCACGCTGGTCGCTGTCGTGAATGCTCGAACAGGTACTGCCCTTCTCGGCTTCACAGGACGCTCGCAAATCACTATCCCGGATCGAGGAGCAGGTACTGCCTTCCTGCGTGGCCTGGCAATAGTCGCGTTGATCGCTGTCACTGATGCTGGAACAACTGGCAAACGTGTAACCGCTGAACATCAATAACATCGCAAAAATCAGTTTCATCTCACACTTCCCTGGGTTGCCAGGAATCAGCCTGGCACTGCTTGATCCATTCTCAATGAGCGTCGCGACACGCCATCAAATTGACATCGCTTTTTAGGAAAGTTCAAACAGGCAAATAAGATCCGCGCAGATTTTTGAGTCTGAAAAACGCGTAGGAAAACACCACCTGTGGCGAGGGAGCTTGCTCCCGCTGGGCTGCGAAGCAGACCCAAAACCGGCCAGTCCTTTTCTCCAGGTCCACCGCATGCGCCGGAATACGCCGACTGCGTCGCCGAGCGGGAGCAAGCTCCTTCGCCACAGGGTTGGGTTGGCGTCCTACAGGTCGGTTGTGGTGGCTGAAATGGCTGACTAGAGTGGTGTCGTCGCTAACTAAATTAGCGATAGGGTTTCGCAGCCCTTAAGATTGACACCTTGTTCCGTCAAGTTCGGCCGACTCCCGGCTGTCCACGTTTTATGGCGGTTGTGCGTGGGAGACCTCCGGGTCTGCCGGGTCATGGTGTTTATCCTCCGGTCTGCGAACCCACGCATAGCTGCCACCCTTTTGTTTCGCAGCACAATGGTGGCAATTCCTCTTTGCCAAGGATTAACACCATGACGACGCAAACACCGCTCCACCACTACGCGCACATGTCCCACCCCGCCACCGACCACCCTGTCCTCCTGATCGACGCCGATGCCCCATTGCGTGAACTCCACGCCTGCCTCGCCGAACGCCTCAACGCCGTCCTCAAATACCTTGACCTCATCGCCTGCACCAGCCTCCCCGATTACGCCGAACATGACATCAACACTGTGACCAACATCGCCAGGATCATGGTGCAGGACGTGAGTGATGTGTTTCGGGTAATCGAGCAGCGAGGTTTCGACGCGCCAGCCTGATAACCAACACATTGCCAAAGTGCCAACTTCATAAACGCCCGGTCATCCAACCAGCGATAACGTCGTTGGCACTTGGGAATAATCACCTCCTGACTTCCGCGCCCCTTGTAAGACGCGTCTGAACTTCACCAATAGCGAACCAGCGCCTAACTGTCCCGGCTTTAGTTGACGGTTACTCTTCAAACAAGAGTTTTCCAGTCAATAAGGCAGAGCTTCCATGGCCAACCACAGCTACATGAGCATTACCGGAAACCGTCAAGGCTTGATCTCCGCCGGTTGCTCCGACACAAACTCAATCGGCAACAAATGTCAGTTAGGCCACCTCGACGAAATCATGGTCCTGGCCTATTCCCACAACATGACCACCGGCAATAACGGCGGCGTCACTGCCGACCGTGGCAAGCACTTGCCGATCATGATCACCAAGAACATCGACAAATCCTCACCACTACTGTCCGCCGCACTTCATGAGCGTGAAGTGCTGGACTGCACCCTCTTCTTCTACCGAACCTCACCCGCTGGAACACAGGACAAGTACTTCAAAATCCACATTGCCGGCGCAAAAATCGCCCACATCAACCTCCAGGTTCCCCACGCCATCCACTTGAACGACGCACAGCCTCAAGAATTGGTGTCATTTACTTATCGCGAAATCAGTTGGACACACCTACAGGCGGGCACGTGTGGTTTTAGCCGTTGGGGAAATGAAGATGAATGAGGATTCGTGTGACATCAACGACGTTACCCATGCCGCTTCAGACCTTATTGCCTTTGGGTGCCATTTAGGCGCAACCCAATTGTACGACAGCTTCGCGCAACTAAGATTTAGCGAGATTGTTGTTGGTTTTGCGAATGAAGTTATCGGGGCAGTTAATGATGGCATTGTTAGCCCCCGGTGTCAGGATAGTTGTCGCCTCTCCGGTTTTTCCAAAAAAAGCATATCGGGGGCGGAAAGAGACTGGTCGTGCCGTACTATTCACCTGAACGCAGAGCCGCATTACTTAAGATGCTGCTTCCCCCGCTGAACCTGTCGATGGCCGAGGTTTCCCGGCG